>JAINCL010000196.1:0-4520 GCA_036574145.1 Deferribacterales bacterium
GCTGCAAGGATAATGGAGATAATGGAAAAACAGGGTATTGTTGCCCCCAGCGATGGAACCTCCAAACCAAGGGAAGTATTGATTAAGGATTAATATGTTAAGTCCAAACCTGGAAGAGATTCCAGAACAGCCTGGTATCTATACATATATCGACGGAAAAGGGAAAATCTTATATGTTGGTAAAGCACTTAACCTAAGGAAAAGAATAGCTTCCTATTTCAATTCTACAGATAAATCACCAAAAACAATAAATATGCTTACCCAGGCTAAAGAATTAAAGTTTATCGTAACTTCAAATGAAAAAGAAGCTCTTCTACTCGAAAATAACATTATAAAGAACGAAAAACCGAAATACAATGTCCGACTAAAAGATGCCAAAAGCTACCCATTTATCAAAATTACCAATGCTGAATTCCCCAAACTTATGATAACAAGAAATGTTATGGAAAAAGATGGTTTCTATTATGGCCCCTTTGTGGATGTAAATAACTTAAGATTTATAATGAGTGAGATCTTAAAGATATTTCCCATAAGAACATGTACAGAAAGTAGATTCAAACAGAAAAAGATCTGTCTAAACTACCAGATAAAAAAATGCTCTGGTCCATGTGAAGGTCTCATCACTAAAGATGAGTATGAAAAGCTGGTATCCAATATAAAAAAATTTCTCACCGGAAAGATATCTGAGCTAAAAGAATATTTCAACTTTAAAATGCAAGAATACTCCAAAAAGCTAATGTTTGAAGAAGCCGCAAAGGTGAGGGATACCCTTTTTGCACTGGACAAACTTTTCTCAAAACAAGGAGCAGTGGTATCAGAACACGATAGCTTAGATATATTCATCTTTGATGAAGATGAATTTTTTTCTATCTTATGTATTATGGTAATCCGTTTTGGAAAGCTACTATCTGTAAATGTTGAATTCCTTGAACAGATGGATGAGCTTGATCCAAACCTTTATGTATTACAATATTATACCATAACACAACAACCACCTGAAAAGGTAGCTATATTTAAAAATAGGGAACTTTATACCGAAATATCATCTCTAAAAAGTAACCTCGAAGATATCTTTAATTGTAAAATCGATTCTCCGAAAAATATCTCAAAATCTGTATTAGATATAGGATATCAAAATATCAAATCCCAAAAAGAGATCTTCCTGAAGAAAAAAGATAATATTCAAAATGCATTAGATTATCTCTGCAATATCTTAAATATTGGGGAGATACAAACTATTGAATGTATAGATATATCACATCTTTATGGAACAAATACCGTTGGGGCTTCTATATGCTGGACCCCCAAGGGGTTTGAAAAATCTAAATATCGTAAATACAGGATCAAATTAGAAGGTAACGATGATTTCTACGCAATATATGAACTGATGAAGAGAAAGGGAGAAAAAATTATTGCCCAAAAAGAGGAACAGGCTGATCTTTACCTGATAGATGGCGGAATTGGTCAATTAAATTCAGCGTTAAAAGGATTTAAAGAGGCTGGCATAAATGCCAATATCATATCGATATCAAAAGGTAGGTCTATCAAAGAACAGAAATTTATTTCAGATATATCAATAGAATCTATCCACCTACCCAATAGGAAAAATAGTATCACATTGAAAAAGAACAACCCAACAATGTTACTACTTCAGATGATCCGTGATGAAGCACATAGATTTGTGATAGAATATATGAGGAAGTCTTATGAAAAGCTAATTTTATCTTCTGAACTCCTTGAAATAAAAGGTATAGGAGAAAAGAGATTGAAAAAGATACTTACCATATACCCAGATATTTTTAAAAGAGTTGAAATTCCACCAGAAGAGCTATCACAAAAATGTAATATCCCAATGAACATCGCAGAAAAGATTTTAAATTATATCAAACAGTTACATTAGATAATCTTTCAAGTCTACAATTTCCGCTATAGGGATCAAAGATATTACGATAAAATAAAGGTGTTATATATTTTGGTACATATCTTTTATAAATTTCACAATAAATCGGGTCGATACCCTCTGCACATCTAAACTTTTTACGATCACTCTGTATTATATAAAGTATATAAGGTTCATAACCGTGATATATCGATAGGTAAAGGGTCTCAAGATGTTCTTGAGCTCTCTTTGATACAGCATCTGGAAACATGGAAAAATTATCATCGAATAGCGATACAGATTTAACCTCAACAAGTGCTTTCTTCCCACTATATTCAATATAAAAATCTATCCTCTTATCACCGATTTTATATTCTCTTTTTATATTATCACAATTATGAAATTGTTCTATTGTCCCATCTAAAAGAGCATTATAAACTATATTATTAACATTTATTGTGTTTGTATAGATCCATACACCATCTATCTTAAACCCTTCAAGAGTATATTTAAGCTTTCTATCTTTATTATCCGACTCAGAAAAAACAACATCCACACCTTCTATTAAAAGATTCTTCATCGACCCTGTATTGGGATTGTGGCATACAATCACCTCTGTATTATATTCCACATCCACAAAAAATCTTTTATACCTCCTCAAAAATTTACCAAATTTCAATGAGTTATTCATTATACATATTACCCTTTTTTATCCTGATCTGTTTTAAGCTGTCTGTAAAGATGATATGCAGTATCTGGTCCTACAATCTTCTTAGCAGCATTAATTCCAACTTTAACCTTATTTTTTAATATCAATTCCTTATACTTATATTTTATCCTTATCTCTTCCGATTTATCACCCATATTACACCACTATAATTATTTTACTAATAATATTATATAAAGAAAAGATTTTTACAATATATTTGTAACTAACTAGATACAAATAGAAAATTCCTATTGATTTTTTTAACAAATTATAACATTAAACCTGTATGATTACTATTGTTATTTTGACCGTTGTCCTTATAGGTATAGCCTTTGGTCATATACCGAAATTTAAGATGAATAGGACCACTATAGCTTTTTCAGGTGCCGTCATACTTGTTGTATCTGGCGGTATCAGATACGAAAAAGCTCTAACATCCATCGATAATAACACACTAGTACTTTTACTATCAATGATGATTATTAACGCAAACTTTGCTGTTTCAGGTTTTTTTAATCTTGTTTCTGCAAAAATTATCAGAATCGCTGATACTCCAAAAAAACTTTTATTTTTCATAATTTTAATCTCAGGATTACTATCATCAATTTTAATGAATGATACCGTAGTGCTTATGTTCACACCGATTGTTTTACAGATTATTATTTTGATAAAGAGAAATCCTACCCCTTACCTGATAGGTTTAGGACTTTCAGCAAATATCGGTTCAGCCATGACACCGATAGGCAACCCACAAAATATTCTCATTGCAGGTCATTCAGGAATCTCATTCTTAGGTTTTATAAAGCCTCTATTCATAATATCAATCATCTCATTACTATTAACTTATTTTTTCCTGATACTTGTTTATCGTAAAGAGTTTGATAAAGCTAAATTTAAATTAATGGAAGCTATAGAATTTAGAATTTACAAGCCACTCTTAATAAAATCAACTATTTCACTAACTATTATGATGATACTTTTTTTAATGGAATTCGATATATCATTATCAGCTCTTATAGGTGCATCAATACTACTCATTACCCGTAGAATAAAGCCAGAAAGGGTTTTTAAAGAGGTGGATTGGTCACTACTCGTATTCTTTGCTTCATTATTTGTTATAACAGGTGTAGCCATCGAAACAGGATTAGATAAAAAATTATTTCATATTTTTGAAAAAACAATTTTTCAAAATTACTTAAATCTTTCTTTCTTTACTGCCATTTTAAGTAATTTAGTTTCAAATGTTCCCGCTGTTATGATTTTATCACCATTTATCAAATTGATGGATAATGCTTATGTATATTGGCTTGTTGTTGCAATGTCATCAACTTTTGCTGGCAACCTTACAATTATCGGCTCTGTTGCAAATATTATTGTTGTAGAAATTGCCAGGAAAAAAGGCGTTTATATAAGCTTTTTTGAGTTTTTAAAAATAGGAGTATTTATAACAATTATAACTATATTATTAGGTAGTTTTTGGCTACAAATGTTATATTAAAACATATAAAGTTTAGTAATACTTAAATACAATTAAAATAAAAAAATCCTTGAAAATAAGGTTTTTTTGTATTATATTTTAAAGCGTAATTAAACAATTGGAGGAATAGATGCCCAAAGTCATAATAAATACTGACAGATGCAAGGGATGTGGCATCTGTATAGAAGTCTGCCCTAAAAAGATATTAAGATTTTCAGGAAAGTTCAATACTACGGGATACAATTATGTTGAATGTATCGATGAAAAGCTCTGTATCCTTTGTAAAAGTTGTGCACTTATGTGCCCAGACGTAATTTTCACTTTGATAAAAGATGAATAAGGAGCATCAAAATGGCAGAAAAAGTTTTAATGAAGGGAAATGAAGCAATAGCAGAATCGGCTGTCAGAGCTGGAGTAAAAGGTTATTTTGGATACCCAATTACCCCACAAAATGA
>JAINCL010000197.1:0-9695 GCA_036574145.1 Deferribacterales bacterium
TATTTGAATTTATCTGCTACATAATTAAGAGCCTCATCCCAACTGACCCTTTTAAATTTACCATCAGCTTGTCTTATCATAGGGTATTTCAATCTGTCAGGATGCGCTATTACTTTATATGCAAGAAAACCTTTTACACACAGAAAACCGAAATTGGTTTTTGCTTCAGGGTTCCCTTTCATGGCAACAGCTTTACCATTTTTTACACCTATATAAACACCACAACCTGTACCGCAGAATCTACATACACCTTTTACCCATTTGTCAACATCTGCCTCTTTGGCTTCGGTAGTTTTAGTGAAGGTTATTCCTGCAGCAGCAGCTGTGGCAGCAGCCGCTGATAGTTTAATAAAATCTCTTCTGGTTATCATTATATTACCTCCTTATTGACTTACTTATGCCCTTTTAGTTTAAAACTATGGGCTGGATGGCAAGCTAAGCAACTAACGTTTGACACCGGTTTGTTTTCGAATTGATAGGAATGGCATCCTCTACAAACCTCATCTGTTGGTTTTTTCCTAAAATTAGCTTCTTCTCCATGACAAACTTCACATTTTACCAATATTATTCCATGACCACTTTTTTCCCATTCAGCATGGTTTGGATCACCTTCATGACATGATAGGCAGTTTTCTCCTTCCATCGGTACAGGGTGTTTCGATCCTTTAACTGATTTAGTTTGTTTGCTGAATACTGGTGCAGCTAAAACGGTGACCAATATCAGCATTAAAAATAAAAACCTAACAACCTTCATATACACCTCCATAGATTGGTAATTATATAATAATTGAAATTTTGTAATATTGGGGTAAAAGTTGTAAAGATTGTGTAAAGGTTGTAAAGATTAAAATAAGAAAAATTTACAGTGTTTTAATAAATTTAACAAAAAATTTAAAAAGTTTTATATATATTTTAATATAAATAAACCTCCTTTATATTATTTTGCCGGCGAGAGTCGGCTTTTTTATTTAGTTAATAATTCTTTTAGTTCAGAGAGATGATAACAATATTCAGCAAACAGTTTTTTTGACATTTTAATGAAGATTTTAGCAGTGGCCTCTGCATCGTAAAGTGCTCTATGTCTTTTAAAACGCGAATAGATTTTGATGTTTAATTTATCAATTAGATTATCTAGGCTGTGGGATTTATATTCAGGGTAAACTATCTTAGCCATTTTTAAGGTGTCTATGAAGAAGGGGAATGGGTTGGATATTGAATATTCTGACATGGCGGCTCGTAAAAATGCTATATCTTTTGAAGCCTTGTGAGCCACCGGGATTGCTCCTCTTGAAAATTCAAGAAATTGGTATAAAACTGTGCAGATATCTGGAGCATTTTTAAGTTGTTCATTACTGATTCCGTGAAGATTATAGGATTGTTCTGATATCTCTTTATCAACGTTGACAAGTGAATGAAATTTGTCAGCATGATCTATTTTAAAATTCTCTAAAATCCTTATAGCACCTATTTCTATGATCTGATCACTATGTTCAGGGTGTAAACCGGTGGTTTCAAGATCAAATACAACAAAATTGACCTCGTTTAGAGGTGTATCGTATATATCGTATTGGGTCATAGGATTATTCTGCTATAATAAATGCACCGGGGAAAGATTTTTCTATTGTTATTAACTTAACCTCTGCACTTCTTCTTGACTCGAACCCAACAAGTCTTACGCGATAAAATTTTTGACCTTTCACATCAGCTTCAACTATATTTGCAGTTACAAATTTGGCAGCTAAATTTTCAGCATTCTTTTTGTCGATGAAAGCACCTATCTGGATATAGAAATTACCTTTATCTAGATCAACTTTTTTCCCATTTAAAACATATTCATTGGGTGATTCAGAAAGTAGTGTAAGTCTAACACGTCCTGTCCCTTTTTCAACAATGCCGAGCTCTTGTGCTGCTTTGTAAGAAAGATCTATAATTCTGTCTTTAACAAAGGGGCCTCTGTCATTTATACGGACAACAACTTCTTTATCATTTTCGAGGGATTTAACAAGGACAGTGCTACCTAATGGGAGTAATTTATGGGCTGCGGTCATATCGTACATATTGTATATCTCTTTGCTGGATGTTAATTTACCATGAAAATTTGCCCCATACCATGAAGCAATCCCCTCCTCTTCATACTTATGAATATAATCAAGAGGGTAATATGTAACACCGAAAACTGTATAAGGTTTACCATAAACGATTTTATCTTTATCGTTTGTATTATTTATTTCAGTTTCTTTTGAAACTTTGGTAGGTTGGTCAATTTTATTAAGGCTGTCATTGTCATCTAAAAGTATAATTTTAGCCATGGAAAAGTTAACATATATTGTCAGTATAACGATTATTAGTAACAATCTCATCATAAAACTCCTTTATTTTTTTTGCTCCTTCTTCTATGGAATTAAATCTTATTTCTATAGATGCTTTACCTTTATAGGAATTTTTATACAAAGGATCATAATATTTGACAAGAAGAATTTCTGTAAATTTGGCAAAATAGCCATTATCCAAAAGTTTAAGTAGCTCATTGTATGTGTCGGAGTGTATATATCTTTTGATATTCTCCAACGACTTTCTAATTTCGGGTATATTGTCAGAGGGGTTATAATTTTTTACGGTAAAATCGATACGGAACTCAAGGGGGGGATTAAAAAGAACCCCAATACCATTTATCATTCTATCAAAAAGGGTGGGTGGTATAACGACTTTCCCTATCCTTTTACTTTCACCTTCTGTTAATATTAATCGATTTATATGGGAAATAAACTTATAATAGATCTTAGATTCAAAATTTTTTTGTGTTACGAAAGGGTAGTTTTTCTCTTCAATATGACCAAAACTTGAACCCTTATGGGATGCATATTTTTCGATATTTAAAAATGGGTACTGTTCGGAATCTATAAGTTCTAAAATTTTGGTTTTAGCAGATCCTGTTGGACCGTAGACAGTTATAAAACGATATTTATAGATATCTTCGTTGATGAATCTGATTACTTCATTGCGATAAGTTTTGTAACCTCCGGATAATCTTGAAACAGTTATGCCAGCAAGTCTTGCAAAGGTAACAGATGCTTCACTTCTTAAACCTCCTCTCCAGCAATAGATTATGCAATCTTTATATAAATCTGCCACACCTTTAATTTTGTTTATAAAATCTTCAAGTTTTGGGGAAACTATAGAAACACCTTTTAACCTTGCTTCTTTTGGACCTATTTGCTTGTATATTGTACCTACAATTGCCCTTTCTTCATTATTAAGAAGTGGTATATTGACGGCATTGGGAAGATGGTCATCCATGAATTCGTTTTCTGACCTCACATCAATAATACCGATATTTTCGTATCTCTTTTCAATTAAGAATCTTAAATCCACCATATCTTTCATCGCTAGATAATAATACAAAAGAAATTAATTTACAATTTTATTTTTTGATTATATAAGAAATATACAGTATAATAGTGGAGGTTCAATGTGGGTGAAAAGATTACTGATAAAGATGTGAAATATATAGCAAAGTTATCTAAACTAAATTTACAGGATGACGAAATAGGAAAATTTGCAGATGAATTAAGTAATATTTTAAAGTATATAGAAAAATTAAATGAACTGGATACTTCTGAAGTTGAACCTACTTCACATGTTCTGGATATATCCAATGTTACAAGGGAAGATATCCATTGTAGATTTATAACACAAGAAGATGCTTTGAAAAATGCTCCAGAAGAGGGGTATAATCATTTTAAAGTACCAAGAATTATTGAATAATGGAGATTAAGATGGATATGTTAAATAGTTCATTAAAAGAGCATGCGGCTTTCATTAGAGAAAAAAAGGTTTCTTCAAAAGAGATGGTATCATATTATCTTGAAAGGATAGAGAAATACGATAAGAAACTAAACGCCTTTATAACATTAAATGAATCGGTTTTTCAAGAGGCTGAGGAGTACGATAATAGGGTTGCCAAAAATGATGATTTGCCACCATTTGCAGGTGTGCCTATTGCGTTAAAAGATAATATGGTTACAAAAGGTTTATTGACAACCTGTGCGTCAAGGATCCTCAGCAATTTCATCCCCCCATATGATGCAACCATTGTGGAAGATCTAAAAAAAGCAGGATTTTTGATACTGGGTAAATTGAATATGGATGAGTTTGCTATGGGTTCATCTTGTGAGACATCCTATTTCAAAAAAACAGTAAACCCTTATAATACAAATTATGTCCCAGGTGGTTCAAGTGGTGGATCTGCAGCAGCAGTTGCTGCAAGATTAGTTCCAGCTGCACTTGGGAGTGATACTGGTGGTTCCATAAGACAGCCTGCTTCCTTGTGCAATATTGTTGGGATGAAACCTACTTATGGGAGAGTTTCAAGGTTTGGGCTTGTGGCATTTGCATCAAGTCTTGATCAGATTGGTCCAATGACAAAAAATGTATCAGATAGTGTTGAGTTGTTAAAAATCATAGGTAGATACGACCCTAAAGACACCACTTCATATAAAACAGAACCGTTTAAATACTCTAACATCTTCTCCAATGGGATCAAAGGTGTTAAGATCGGCTTACCAAAAGAGTATTTTGGTGTAGGGATGTCCGATGATGTAAAGAAAGCTATGGAGAAAAGTATTAAATTTTTTGCAGATAATGGTGCTGAGATAGTGGATATAAGTATGCCCCATACAGATTATGCTGTAGCTGTATATTATATTATTGCCACTGCCGAAGCTTCAAGTAATCTTGCAAGATACGATGGGGTAAAGTATGGTTATAGAGCAAAATCCAGTGATCTTGAAGAGATGTACTGTTTTACACGGTCCGAAGGGTTTGGCACAGAGGTAAAAAGACGTATAATGCTTGGAACATATGTTTTAAGTTCAGGTTACTATGATGCATACTATCTAAAGGCTCAAAAAGTTAGGACACTGATCAAAAAGGATTTTATAGAAGCTTTTAAAAAAGTGGATTTTATCTTAACACCAACCTCACCAACAACCGCTTTTAGGTTGGGGGAGAAATCGAACGATCCACTGCAGATGTATTTAAGCGATATCTATACAATATCATTAAATCTTTTCGGTGGTGCTGGTATATCTATCCCATGTGGATTCGATTCAAAGGGGTTACCTATAGGGCTACAGATATTGGGGAACTATTTTGATGAGGATAGATTGTTATCCGTTGCAGAATTTTTTGAAAATAGTAATCCATTTTATAGAGAGTTGCCACAAAATTATAAATAAAAATTGCTAAAGTTTTTTGAATTTTTGACGATATGCGAATTGTAGATAAGGGTGACGGTTATGGTTATTGAGAGTGGAACTTTAAATAACGTTTTGAGGACATATAATAAACAGATCAGGTATGGTAAGATTTCCTCCATAGTGGATAAACCGACCTCATCGACCGATAAGGTTAGTTTGTCCCCTGAAGCTAAGAAGATGATTCTGTTCTCTGCAATTGTATCTGAATCTGATAAAGAGATAGATACTGAAGAATTAAAAAGGAGATTAGAAAATATAGATTTTTCAAAGATTACAGAACAGGAGATGGAGAAACTGAAAAAGGATATTATAGCTACATTATAGGTTCTTTATTGAATGTTTAACCGATTTTTAAGTTCATACAAACTAATTATTTACAAGTTTATTTCTATACTGTTGTTTATTCTTACCATTTATCTTTTGATATCTGATATAGATTATTTTTGGCAATGGGAAAGGGTGACAAAGTATATCTTCTCTTTAGAAGATGGAAAATTAAGGATGGGGATTATTCTGAAAGGGGTTCTTATAACAATAAAGATCTCCATCGTTGCTTTTGTAATAGCTACAATGTTAGGGGTAATATTTGCTGTTTTTAGAATATCTAATTATAGATCTCTTAGGATATTTGGCTTTGTTTATGTTGAAACCATAAGGAATACCCCTCTACTTGTTCAGATACTTTTTTCATATTTTATAATTTCCCATATATTTGATTTGGATGGGTTCTATGTTGCCGTTGTTACATTATCATTATTTGAAGGGGCTTATATTGCAGAAATTGTTAGAGGAGCTATAGTAAGTATTGAAAGAGGTCAGTGGGATGCTGGTACTGCTCTGGGTATGAATAGATTTAAACTGTTAAGATATATAATATTTCCTCAGGCATTGCCTTCAATAATCCCACCATTAGGGAATATATTGGTTACTACCGTTAAAGATTCATCTTTGCTAAGTGTAATATCGATATATGAACTTACTTTTCAGGCACAAAAGATAGTTTCTGAAACATTTCTTACTTTTGAAATATGGTTTTTAGTTGCATTAATATATTTTTTGATTAATATTATTATAATTAGATTGTTAAGATATTTTGAAAAGTATCTGGAGGTGTCAAGATGAAAAAGAGATTCATCATGTTAATGCTTATTTTTCTATTACCTATTTTTGCCTTTTCAGCTTCTGAGGTTAATACCCTTGATAAAATTCTTAAATCTGGGAAGCTGAGGGTGGGGATGTCCAGTTTTGTTCCATGGGCGATGCAGACAAAGAAAGGGGAATGGGTAGGTTTTGAGATAGATGTTGCAAGAAGATTGGCACAGGATATGGGTGTTAAGGTTGAATTTGTACCCACTAAATGGTCTGGTATTATACCGGCATTGTTGACTTCAAAATTTGATATTATTATAGGTGGAATGGGTATTACTCCAGAAAGAGCACTCAAGGTCGATTTTTCACAGCCATATGATTATTCAGGTATGTCAATGGTGGCAAATAGATCTAAGATTACAGCAACGAAATTATCAGATTTCAATAGAAGTGATGTGGTCATCGCTGTTAGGCTTGGAAGTACAGCGGCGACTGTAGCATCCCAGGTGTTTCCTAAGGCTACTATAAAGATGTTCGATGATGAGGCTCAGGCGATTCAGGAATTATTAAATGGTAGAGCTACAGCCTTCGTTAGCTCTGCGCCACTACCTGTATTTCTGGCTATAGAGCATAAAGATAAGCTTTACCTTCCAGTGAAAGAGACATTCACCAAAGAACCTATCGGTTTTGCAGTGAGAAAGGGGGATCAGAGTTTTTTAAACTTTTTAAACAGCTGGATTACCATTGTCTCTTCAGAAGGTTGGTTGGATAAGAGAAAGAGGTATTGGTTTGAAACTAAAGATTGGGAGCATTTGATTAAGTAAATTTTGATGAAGGGTTATATAATTAATAAAAAACAAGTTATCTGGGATGGTATAATTGGATTTTTTCTGATTACCATCCTTTTTCTGTTTATATCGTTTATTTTTGAAAAACTTGATTACCGGTTTGAATGGGGCGGGTTAAAGGAATATTTTTTTTATTATGATAATGGTATAAAATCTGGACTGATTTTAAATGGGATCTTCTTTACATTAAAACTTTCACTATTTATTATAATGACTTCAACATTTTTGGCTATAATTTTTGCTATAATAAGGTTTCTTTCACCAAATTTTTTAGGCTTTCCGATATATCTTATCACTGAAACTTTGCGCACTATTCCACCGCTTGTTGTAATGTATATGTTCTATTTTTTCATAGGTGACCGATTAATTCCAGATGTTTTGTTAACCTTTATTGAGGGTAATAATATTGTAAATTTTTTGGTGGAGTTTTTTGTATCAGATCTATCTATTTTTAAGCAGTTTTTTGCTGCTTCCATTGGACTTGCCTTTTATGAAGCTTCTTATATATCTGAAATTATCAGAGGTGGATTAAATGGTATAAGTAAAACACAGGTCGAGGCAGGTCTATCGCTGGGTCTGAATAGATACCATGTTTTTACCAAAATCATTTTGCCTCAGGCTCTGGAAAAGAGCTTTCCTGCTATGGCAGGGCAGTATGTTTCCATTATTAAAAATACAAGTATCGCCTCTGTTGTGGCTATCCCTGAGCTTACTTTTGTTTCTATGGAGGTTCTTGCAACAAATCGACTAACATTTGAGATCTGGTTAATTATTATACTTATATACCTCATCATAAATATAATCTTATCCATGGGGATAAAGATGCTGGATATCAAGATAAAGCTGAAATATTTTTGATTCTTATTTTACATCATTAATCTATTTAGTTCCTCTTGGAAAATCTTCTGGTAAAAGAGCATGTTATCTTTTGTGTCAGCTTCAAATCTCATTACCAAAACAGGCTGAGTATTGCTGGCTCTTAGCAAACCCCATCCATGCTCGAAATTAACCCTTATCCCATCTATGTCGATGATCGATTTAATCCCCATTTTATAGTTCTTATGATATTCCATAAAAATATTTTTTAATGAGTCTACAATTTGAAATTTCTTATCATCAGGGCAGTCTAATCTGATCTCTGGGGTGTTGAATACTTTGGGAAGATCTTTTATAAGGTCTGATGCTTTATCGATGAAGCCATTTAATCTATTATCAACATAAGCCTCTAAAAATCTCACAGAGGCGTAGATAGCATCATCGAATCCGAAAAACCTGTCTTTGAAAAAGATATGTCCGCTCATCTCTCCAGCAAGTTCTGCACCAGTTTTTTTTAGTTTATCTTTTATCAATGAATGCCCAGTTTTCCACATGATTGTTTCTATTCCAAGTTTATTCAGTTCATCAAAGAGTACCTGTGATGCTTTTACATCAGCTATAATGGTGGGTTTGGCATACCGTTTTTTAAGTTCTTTTGCATATATATAAATAAGCATATCTCCCCATATGATATCTCCTTTTTCATCAAGAATACCTATTCTATCAGCATCACCATCATACGCAAATGCAAAATCGGCTTTTTGGTCTAAGAGAGTATTTCTTGCATCGATTAAATTTTTTTCCACAGTGGGGTCTGGGTGATGGTTGGGGAATCTACCATCAGGTTCACAAAATAGTTCGATAACTTTGACTCCAAGTTCTTTAAAAATTTCAGGGGCAACTAAAGATGCTGCACCATTACCAGCATCGATTATAACCTTTATCTCTGGTAATTGTGAGATTTTATTTTTTAATTCTGTAAAACTATTTTTATAGAAATTGAAATAATCATCTAAAATATAGTATTTTTCTATAAAACCTTTGAGCCCTGAAAAGATATACCCATTTCTTTGTATCTCTTCATAAATCTCCAAAATCCCTTCTGAGTGTATTGTTTCATTATCTATTCCGAATTTTAATCCATTATATTCTGGGGGGTTATGGCTACCTGTAATCATTATAAAAGCATCAGATTTTAGAAAATTGGATGCAAAATAGGTTACTGGGGTGGGGACTGCTCCTATATTTATGACTTTACATCCGGCATCTATAAGACCTGTTACAACCCCTAAAAATAGATCTTCAGAAGATAACCTCACATCTCTCCCAACAACTACGGAAGGGTTTTCGTTTTTGGTTTTTATTTTTGTTTTTATTGCTATGGCGTTTGCTATTTTAGAGGCTATTTCAGAATTAAAATTATCTGGGACGATACCTCTTATATCGTATTGTCTAAAAATACCTTTATCCACATGATCCCCCTTATATTATGTTGACAGGAATATAGCATATGGACCTGGAAAATCAATATAAATGTTGGAGAGAGGTTTGGTTTTAACTTATTAGTAATTTATAAGGGAGAAAAGTAGATTTTAAAAAAAAGAATTTATTTTTTTTAATATTATGTTATAATGGTTATATGAAGTCGATTTTTTTTAAAACGGTAAATGAAGATAATGTAAAG
>JAINCL010000198.1:0-1093 GCA_036574145.1 Deferribacterales bacterium
GTCGCAATATTACTAATCTTGTCATAATCGATTTTAGACAATTCATCCAGAGATTCCCCCAGATCGTTATTTAGTCTGATACCTGCACCAATCTGTCCATTAATGCCGAATTTTTTCTTTTCCAGCGTTCTTTTACCCTCCACTCCATAAAATCCAAAGATAGCTGGATTATAATACTGTGCAGTTGCATCCATTGTGGAAGCTACACCTGTTCCCCCCATCCCAAGTTGTCTTGCACCGATCGGCTGAAACTCAATGGCATAGGAAGATACCCCAAACATTAAGATTGCAAACATCGCAATTAACTTCTTTATAGTTACCCCCTTATAACTTATATTAATATTATAACACAAAAAAATAAAACTTAAATAATTTTTGAAAATAATCAACCAGTAGTATGCTCATAACCAAAATTACTTATGTTATATAAAACTCCATTCTTAGTTTTCAAATAAACCCCTTCACCTTCCACAACCTCACCAATCTGTATCACTGAAAGAAATTTTTGTAATTCATGCTCAACAATATCTTTAAACTTCCCATCAACAGTAAATACAAGAGCATACTCCTCACCTGAAGACAAAAAGTATCGTAAAGGATCATCTAAATTAAATCTATTAAGATGAGATAGATCTATTTTTGCTTCATCCAATATCACACAAACCTTACTCGCATCAGCAATATGTCCAATATCTCTACCAAGACCATCACTGATATCGATACAGGAGGTAATACCAATAATCTTCCCCAACAACGAACCCAGACTAACCTCAGCAACCTGTTTATAATGATATGTCGCATCGATATCAAAACAGTTTACCCCAAGCTCCTTTTCAAGGGAAACCTTTGATAACCCCACAGGTCTCGAAAGATAAACTAAATCACCAATTTTGGCTCCACTCCTTCTCAAAAGATTACTATTTTTATGACCGATTATTGTTAATGAAAGAAAAACGCCCTTCTTAGATGATGTGGTATCTCCACCTATTAGTATTACTGAATAGAAATTCAATACCTTTTTCAAAGCATCTACAAACTCTATCATATCGATGGAACCATCATTTGATATACCAAGTAATGCATACAATGGTGG
>JAINCL010000199.1:0-1947 GCA_036574145.1 Deferribacterales bacterium
CTTTCTATTCAAACTTACTAATTACTTCCAATCTATATTTTATTGCATTAGCTAATTTTGTAAAAATGGATATGCTTTTTTCATCTTTTATACTTATCTCTTTTATATTCTTTCATAAATATTACGCTGAAAATAGCTATAAATATCTATATTTAGCATTCTTTTTGGCAGGTATAGCTTTAATGGTAAAAGGCTTATTGGGACTTATATTTCCACTTATATCTTTTATAACTTTTATAATTATTAAAAAACGATTTAATTTAATTTTAACTATTCATTTCTTTTTAGCACTATTAATATCCCTTTTACCCACTATCATTTGGATTTATCTATTAATACAATATAATGGATTCGATTATGTTTATAACTCTATATTTTATCAGCAAACCATTAGAAGAGCAGTTGATGCATTTCATAGTAAGAAACCATTCTATTTTTATCTTATAATTCTTCCATTAATATGGATGCCGATTTCTTTAATTCTTTTTTTGAGATTAAAAAATATAAAAAATGATATTTTAGATTTTACAAGAACAAATGATAAATACTTATATACATTTATAGTTTTTATTGTATCATTTATTATTCTGTCACTTATCAGTAGTAAGTTTCCCAATTATTTATTACCAATTTTCCCTTCCTTTGCAATGTTTTTATATTTTTTATTAAAAAGAATGAACAACAAAATTATATGGTATCTTATATCTCTTACCTACTTCATCATATCTATAGCTTTGTATATACTACCATATATTGAAAAAATTTCTCCATTTTTAAAGGATGTAAGAAACTATCAAATAATCCCTTTAGTCAGTTTAATAATTTCCATAACATTAACATCTTACCCCTATAAAAATGATATAAAAAAATCAATTAAAATCTATTGTATTATGATACTTTTATTTGCTAACTCTTTAAATCTTATAATTGTTCCACAAATCTCCCATAACTTTTCACCAAAAATCCTTGGTGAAGCTTTAAAGGGGTATGCTGAAATCGGATTTACTCCTATATCTTTCAACACATATCATGGTACCTTTTCTTTTTACGCAAAAAGAACTGTGTTGGAAGTAAGAGATTTTGAAGAATTGACAAATATTTCTAAAAATAAAAAAGTTGTAATAGCTATATCTGAAAAGAATTGGAATAAATGGAAAGATAAACCATCAAACCTCATTATCAAAAAAAAGGTATGGTTAAATAATAAATTCTACCTATTAATTATGACTGCTGATTAGTTCTGCTTTTTTAAAAAATTCGGTATAAAGAGAAACTAAACTATCTTCTCCATCGGTTGCATAGACTTCTGTACGAAAATGGCTACTATTCTTGTAACCTTTTGAAAACCATATAACAAATTTCTTAAAGGGCTCTAAATAATGCTTTTCACCTTTATAAATTTTCCAATCCATTAAAAAATCATTCAGTATATCTATAATTTTGTCTCCTGAAAGGTAATGTAACGGCTCTCTACCATTATTTAAAGCTTCAAAAATCCATGGTGATTTCATCATCCCTCTACCTATCATTACAGCATCAACACCAGTGTTCTTTATATATTCAAGAGTTTTTAAATCAACCACATCACCATTACCGATTACTGGTATTTTAAGAAGAGATTTAATTTCGGCTATCTTATCATACTGAACATGTCCAGAATAAAGCTGACTTTTGGTTCTACCATGAACTGTTAAAAAACTAACCCCTTCATTTTCAATAATATTCGCCAATTCTTTATAAATCATATTCTTTTCATCCCATCCCAACCTAACCTTTACAGAAATAGGTATTTTACTTACTTTGGTCGCAGTTTCAATAATCTTTTTGGCTCTATTAAGATCTGTAAGTAGATAGGCTCCAGCCTTTGATTTCAATACCTTTTTAACAGGACAACCCATATTTATATCTATACAGAAAGGGGTAAAATTATCCTGAACAAATTTAATA
>JAINCL010000200.1:0-3235 GCA_036574145.1 Deferribacterales bacterium
TTTTTATCCGGATCCCACAAACGGGTTTCTTGAACAATTATATTGCCACTTTCTATTTCATCAATCTGTCTCTTAATTTCATAATCTATGGCTTTTTGAACATTTTTAAAGGAGTTCATATTTTTTATTTCCACTTTTGTACCAAAATTGGTCTCCCCAACAGGTCTAACAGAAACATTGGCATCACATCTCAGGGAACCTTTTTCCATACTACAGTCCGATATACCCGTATATTCAAGAATCAATCTTAACGTTTCAAGATATTTTTTAGCTTCTTCTGAACTTCTCATATCCGGCTCACTTACAATTTCTATTAGTGGTGTCCCTGTTCTATTATAATCAACATAACTAGAATTTGGACTTCCTAAATTTTCCCCATGTATCAATTTCCCTGCATCCTCTTCCATATGTATCCTTGTAATACCTATCCTTTTTTTACCACCACCCAACTCTATTTCAATATATCCATTTAAACATATTGGATATTCAAACTGCGAAATCTGATAATTTTTTGGTAGATCGGGATAAAAGTAATTTTTCCTTGCGAATATAGACTTTTCTTGTATTTCACAATTTAGAGCAAGTCCAGCCTTTACAGTATAATCCACAACCTTTTTATTTAATACTGGTAATACACCCGGCATCCCCAAACAGATTGGACATACATTTGTATTAGGTTCATCACCAAAATTAGTGGAGCAAGAGCAAAAAATCTTCGTATTTGTATTTAGTTGTACATGTACTTCAAGACCGATAACAGGTTCAAACTTCATATTATCTCCTCAAAATTGACTTTAGTATTATCCCAAAAACCAGTTTCTATTAATTCAAGGTCATTATTAATTTCTTCACCAACAAATGAATATGCTTTATACGGTTTATCACTATCTACACTATAAACTTCTAAAATCTTAGGAACCTTATCTATATAGTGAGAACTCAAAAAATCTAAAACTTCATTTACATTAAAAATGGTAATTAACTCACCATAAACCTTATGATCCCCTTTTTCGACAAAATAAGGGAGATTATTCTTTAAATACAACGTGCCATAAGTATAAGCAGGTTGATTTTTTAGCACATAATGTTCAAATAGCTTGTAAAAAGGCCCACCAGATTTTAAAGTGCCATACAAAAAAATCTTATCAACAAAAATCGTTTTCTCCATCATTGTCCACTAACTACCTTCTTTTGACAATAAAGTAAAATGGATTATATGTCAATAGATAGCCATAACTGTTTTTATATTTTTCATACGCGTTAATAAAAAAATTATAATCCCTTTTACTCCACCTTGTTCTCTCTACACCATTTACACCTGTATATTTAAAATGTTTTAAAATATCCTTTACATTGGGGAAAACCACGTCATAAACCTTCTCTTCTGCCAAAATAATTTTAAACTTTTCATTTAACAATTTTTTATAACTTTCATAATCTAAATAATCCAAGCCGATACCTAAAATATCCTTTATCTGATATAAATTTTTAGGACCAAATGTAGTGAAAGCAATAGTTGAACTTTTATTTGTAATTTTATGTAATTTATCGAATAATTCAGAAATATTGTTTATCCATTGAAATACAGCATTTGATATAACAAGATTGAACTGTTCATCGATGGTTATCTTCTCTATATCACCAGCTATAAATTTATACGCTATATTAATCTTAACAAAATTTTTAACATCATTAAGGTAAAGAACCTGATATTTTATCTCTTTCGTATAGATATTTGTAAAAAGACCTGTTCCACATCCAATTTCAAATACCTTATCAAAATTTAGAAGGTCAAAACCCCTCATATAGCTTACAAGCTCTTCCCCCATTCTCCTCTGGATGAAAGCGTTATCATTATAAAAATCAGCAACTTTAACAAATCTATTTTCAGGATACACTTAAAATCTCTCCAAAATCAGTAAAACTATAAAACGGAAAATGCTCACCTTTTATTATGATCTTCTCCACTTCATTTTGCCAAAAATTAATCTGGTTTTCTGGTGGAAAAATCTTATCTTTTTCAGCTATTATCGCTACATCATAAATATTTTCCACCAATCTTGAACTTTTAAGATAAACATTTATAGCAGCAAGCTCCCTTTTCCCCTTATTCCCATCAAAATGTAGAATTTCAGAAACTTCATTATAATGAGAACCAAACACCCTTTTATAAAACTTCATAAGATGTTCATCATCAAGTTTATCAAGTGTACCTTTGAAAATAGCTTCTGGAATACCAAAAAAATCGCTCACCGGTTTCAATGTTCCATTAACTGCAATACTTCTTTTAAAATTAACTTTACGCACACCTTCCAAAGTAGCCGCTATATATACTCCAAAAGAATATGATATTAGATATAGATTGTGATAATTTTTGGTATAACCAGATATATCAAAATCTTCATCAATCGATTCATAATCATATATATAAAGTATATCATTTTTTTCACTTTCAAGTTTTTCAAAGACTGATGGTCCAATGGAAAACCCACTAAAAAAAACAATTAAATTATCTGACCCATACCCTTTCAATTTAATTTTCATACTTACCCCTCCATAGATTTAACGCTTCTATAAAAATATGAATATCTTCATCATCCACCAAAGGATTTAAAGATAACCTTATTCGTGCAGTTCCAATAGGTACTGTGGGGGGTCTCACAGCCGAAGTTAAAATTCCTTTACCTTTTAAATAACTAAATAGAGTTATTGTCTCTTTTGAATCACCTATAATTATAGGGATAATGTATGATTCTCCTGACGTTTGCAGGTTAAGCTCCTTTATTCTGTTGCGTAATTTATTACTATTTTCAAAAAGCTTCCTTCGTTTTTCATTAAACCTTGACATTTCATTAAGTATAAAAAGATTCCAATTTATTACAACAGGTGGCAAAGCTGTGGTAAATATTAATGTTCTGCAATAATTTATAATCAAATCATAAAATATATCATTTGTAGAAACAAAACCACCCACAGAGGAAAACGACTTACCAAATGTTCCCACAAAAATATCAATATCATCCAGGCAACCCACCTCGTATGCCAATCCCCTTCCCTCACCATAGACACCTATGGAATGAGCTTCATCAAGATATACAAAACAATCGTATCTTTTTTTAATTTCAACGATCCTTTTAATATCAGCAAAATCACCATCCATACTAAATAACGATTCTGTCACAATAAAAACATTTTCATATTTATCCCTATTCTTTTGGAGAAAATCCTCCAAAAA
>JAINCL010000201.1:0-1509 GCA_036574145.1 Deferribacterales bacterium
GATTTTATAGGACCTAAATATGGTTGGTTATCAAATGAGTATATTGAAGAGTTTAGAATGATTGATGAAGATATTGCACCTATAATACAAAAACTCTTGAATAAAAAGAATACTACGTTGATAATCACAAGTGACCATGGTGGACATGAAAAAATACATGGTTCTGAACATCCTGAGGACTATAAATTCCCTATAATTATCTATTCTGATATGGCTGGATTTGATGATTTAAAGGATAAGAATTATAAAACAAGTCAACTTAGAAGTTATCTGAAAAGAGTTTTTGCTAAGTAATAGCTTATAGTTAGAAAAAACTATTGCAACTGTATAAAATTTGTGATAGATTAAAAATAAGTGGGTATTATCCCACTTATTTTTTTGTTCAAAGGTGAATGTAAAGATGAATAAAGAAAATAACATTATTGTAGAAAAGGTTAAGGCATTTTGTGAAAAAATAAAAGGTAATTTTGATGTTGAGATTTTTGATGTTCAGTTTAGAAGAGAGCATCCGGGATATGTTTTGAGAATTCTTCTTGATAAGGAAGGTCTTAGTCTTGATGATTGTTCTGCATTTAGTCGTGAGGTGTCTAAATGGCTTGATGCAGAAGATTTGATCAGTCACCGCTATTATCTCGAAGTTTCCAGTCCTGGACTCAATAGACCAATCAGAAACATTGAGGATTTTAAAAAGCACATTAATAAAAAATGCAAGGTAGAGTTGAAATATAAAGACAGTATTGGTAGGAAGAGCTATACAGGTTATATTGTAGATGTGAAAGAAGATGTTATATCTATCGATGTGCGGAATGAGATGGTTCAAATAAGATATTATGATATCAAAAAAGCAAATCTTGAGTTTGAATTTTAAAAATTATATATAGATTTTTTAGGAGGAAGTATGATCAAAGAGATTTTAAAGGTAGCTGATGAGTTAGTTAGAGAGAAGGGATTCAGTAGAAAGATAATATCTAATGCTTTAAGGGATGCTATATTTGCAGCATTACAGAAGAAATTGGGGAAATATGGTGAGCCTGTAGTGGAGATAGACCTTGAGAAGAATATTTTTAATATTCAAATTCCTAAGGAAGTTACAGAAGAAGTTGATAGTGTGTGGCATGATATTTTATTGGAAGATGCTAAGAAGTTAGATCCAGAAGCTGAGTTGGGTAAGATTATACTTGTTCCGATCACCATTGAAGAGATTGGAAGACAACTTGCAACGACAGTGAAAACTAAATTATATGAAAGATTAAGGGATGCTGAAAAGGAGATTGTCTATTCTGAATTTCAAAACAAGGTTGGTGAGATTGTTACCGGTATTGTTTTAAAATCTGATAGAGATGGTGTAGTTGTATCAATCGGCAAGATTGAAGCAATACTTCCCAAGAAGGAGATGATTCCTGGAGATTTCTATTCAAGAGGTGATTATATAAGAGCTTTACTGCTTGAGATAAAGGTTATAAAAGGTTGGCCTCAGCTTATGTTAAGTAGGACCCATCCAAATTTCCT
>JAINCL010000202.1:0-2752 GCA_036574145.1 Deferribacterales bacterium
TTTTATCGCTTCCACATACTCTTCACTCTCTTTTTCTGGGTTTGTGTCATCAAATCGAAGGTTGCATTTACCACCAAACTTTTCTGCCAATCCAAAGTTTAGACAAATCGATTTCGCATGACCTATATGGAGGTAGCCGTTGGGTTCGGGAGGGAATCTTGTTATGATCGATTTATGTTTTCCAGATTTTAAATCATTTATGATTATCTCTTCGATGAAATTAGCTGTTTCCATATTATCTAAATTCATATATTACACCTCTTATATAGTAAAATATTTTGCTTTATCACTGTGAACAATAATTGCAGATGTGGTAAATTCAGGTACCATCTGATAACTCTCTGTTATCTCTATCCCTATTTCGTATGCGTTTAGTAGATCCATTACGATTTTATTGCCAGATAAGTCCGGACAGGATGGGTAACCGAAACTATACCTTAAACCTCTGTATCTATTGTTTAAGATAGCTTCTGGTGTACCTGATTCGTTTTCATCTATACCTATCTCTTTCCTGATATATTTATGCCAATATTCCGCAAGAGCCTCTGTTAACTCTGTAAAAAAACCGTGGTAAAGGAAATAGTCTTTGTAGCTTTCATCCTTTATTTTTTTCAAAAACTCCACTGGCCTGACTCCAAGGGTAACAATCTGCATAGGAAGTAGATCTACAATCCCCTTTGAAACATCTTTAAAATAATCGGAAATACAGAGGTATGGCTCTTTTTTCTGCCTTGGGAATGTGAGCCTGTTAACGGGATTTTCCTTCTCATCTAAAATTATAAGATCATTTTTCTCGCTAACTACTTTAAAATATCCATATTTTACAATTAGATTTGCTAAATTATTGTTTATAACATCTGTTTTAATCTTTTCGTAATTGGTTTTTACCTCTTCTGATATCATCTTTTCATAATCTTCGTTGGATTGATCTTTTAATTTTTTATAGCCCCATCTGTTAGTCCAGAGGGTTCTTTTATTTAATAGTTTTTCCACTTCAAAAAAATCTATACCTTCAACCTTTTTGACGCCATAAAAAGGTGGCGTAGGAGTTATATTGGATGAGAAGTCTTGCTTTATATGTATTATCTCTTCAAAGTCATCCTTAGAAGTCTTATTGGTCATTGTCTCATTTATTTCAAATTTTTGTAGTTGTGTAGATATATTATCTTTTTGATTTAATACCTCTATGGCACTGAAAGCATCTTTACAGTAATAAACCTCTCCGCTATAGACAGGAGCACATTCATTTTTTACAAAACCTTCTGTAAGTGCTGCACCACCCAACAATACCTTGATATTAAGCCCTCTTCTATTTAATTCTTCTAAATTCTCTTTCATTATAATGGTCGATTTCACCAGAAGTCCGCTCATACCTATGGCATCAGCACCGATTTCGAGGGCTTTTTCTATCATATCTTCCACAGGTACTTTGATACCTAAGTTATATACACGATAACCGTTATTTGATAAAATAATATCCACTAAATTTTTCCCTATATCGTGGACATCACCTTTTACTGTGGCAAGGACTATCTTACCTTTTGGTTCGGTGGAGCTTTTCTCCATAAATTGTTCTAAATATGATACAGATTTTTTCATTACCTCAGCCGATTGCAAAACAAAAGGTAGGAGCATCTTACCTTGCCCAAATAGATCGCCAACCTCCTGCATCCCTTTCATCAATAAATTGTTGATTATGTCATAGGGAGAGTATCTTTTTAACAATTTATCCAGCAATATTTCTAAGTTAGTTTTATCACCTTTTTTTAATTTTCTTATTAATAGAACCTCTTCCGATATCTCTATCTTTTCATCTATAACCTCTTCAGTCTTACCTGAGAAATAGTTTATGAATCTTTCCAAAGCCCCTTCTTCACCAAAAATGAGAGACTCAGCCAATTTTATCTCTTTTTGTTCTATGGAGTCTAATGGAAGGATTTTTGAGGCATGAACAATAGCCATGTCAAGTCCGTATTCCACAGCTTTTTTCAGAAAAACAGAGTTTAATATAACTCTACTTTTTGGAGAAAGCCCAAATGAAACATTACTTAAGCCAAGCAATGTTTTGACCCCTTTTAACTTCTCCTTTATCATTTTTATGGCGTTTAGTGTTTCTACAGCTGCAAATCTGAGGTTTTCATCACCACTGCCTATTGAAAAGGTAAGTGGGTCGATGATCAACTCCTCAGGTGGGAGATTATACTCATACTGCCATACATTATATAACCTTTCTGCAATTTTAAATTTTTTATCTGCTGTCATTGCCATCCCATCTTCATCTATGGTTAACCCTATGACAGCTGCGGGGAATTCTTTTACAAGGTTTAAAACCTGATGTAACTTTTTACCACCATCCTCAAAATTTATCGAATTTATAATAGGTTTTCCAGTATACCTTTTCAAAGCTTCTTCAAGGACATTTGGTTCGGTGGTATCTATAACTGCTGGGATGGTTACCATCCTATTTACTATAGATATAAATTTTGCCATATCTTTTATTTCATTACGCCCAGCATAGGCTACGCAAATATCAACGAAATGGGCAGCTTCCTCCTCCTGCTCTTTGGCAATTTTTAGCATTCCGTCGAAATCTTCCTTGAGTAGAAGTTCTCTGAATGCTTTGCTACCGTTTGCATTTGCCCTTTCGCCTATCAAAGCTGGCGGTGGAGTTTGGGTAAGGCTTGTAGCTGTATATATACTCGATGCAAACCCTTTCAGCTCAAACCTAAACGGTTGAGGTGGGGGGGTATCA
>JAINCL010000203.1:0-8212 GCA_036574145.1 Deferribacterales bacterium
TCAAGAAATAGGCATGATTAAAACCGAGAAAGAATGGTATCTTATAGTCCCAGGTCCTGTATTTGAACACATAATCTAATATAACATTGACTTCTTTTACCCTTCCTATATCCCATGTGAAAGTTCCCTGTGCAAAATAGTATATATCTTCATTGTAAGGGTTTAATATAACAGATGCTTCAACAGTTCTGTATAGATTATAGTATTCCACCTGATTGAATTCACCTTTTTGTAAAAATTCTGTTTTACCTCCATAATACACAATACTTTTAAATGAAAGGTAATCACCAAGGAACCAGCGATATTCTCCCACGAGGGATTTATAAAACTTACCTGTGGGGGTATAACCTAATTTTTGTATATTGGTGCGGTTTTTATTTAGTTCATGGTAATGGGGAAGATATAATATATATAATAATAGTAAAATAGATAAAGCCAAAAAATACTTTTTCATAGATTAATAGAAATCCCTCTTATTAATTATAAGAATGGAAGCTGATAGTATGATTAAAATATAGATGATAAAATATATAATACTTCCTAAAATTAGCCCCTTTTCGAAGGGTAAAGAATAGCTAGCGTATGCTGTATAGTCAAAGGAGGAGAAGTTTGGTAAGATATAGTATGCAAAAGTCACCGTTTTTTTTATAAATAGGTTGAATCTATCACCCTCTTTTAGTATAAAATCGTAAATCCCCTGTGAAGCATTACCAGCAAGGTAAACACCGATGGTCAAAAATATAGGTGTAAAAAAAGATGTGGAGAATGATGCGAAAAAGAAGGTAAATGATAGAAGCAAGACATATTTCAAGAAATCCATTAAATAAGCGATGAATATTTTATCCCAAAGTAGAGGTAATTCGGATTTATACACACCAGCAGAAAATTTTATGGTGAAATACCCAAAAACTCCATTTATTACTGTAATAATAAATAAAATTGCCACGATTGCCAGAAATCTCTGAATAAAATAGTTGGTGCGGGATATTGGATAACTCAATACCGTGTAGGTATATTTTCTTTCTATATCACGCCAGATGGTGATTGTTCCTCCAAATATAGCCATAAGAAGAAGTATAAAAGAATTTAGCGTAAGGGAAAGAGTAATGGATATTTCCTGTAACTGCCTCATGGAAAAATAGCTAAACACAGGTACGAAGAGATATAAAGCTATGGAAGATAGAATTATCAAAAAGACCCTGTCAAGAAAGATAGATTTAATAGTAAATTTCGTTAGTTTCATATAATCTTACACTCCATAGTATAAAATTTTATATTTATTTTTTTTATTTTTTCAATCTGTTTTTAACATAGGCATATTTTTTAGATTTTTAAAAAATTCACTATCTTTAGATGGTAAAAACTCTTTAATATCAATACCTGTTTTCTGGCTATGTAAAAATATGTTGTTTAAATGCCATAGAAAAAAGAGTTCATTAGAGTTTGGTGACAACTCGATACCTTCTTTGCATATTTTAATAGATTCTTTGAATCGATTATCCAACATCAAGCCAACAGCATAATAATAATTAGCTATCCATATTTTGTGAATGCTATATAATTTTTGAGAGCATTTAAGATACTTATTTAATTGATCCTTATATTCAAGTTTAACATCTTTAAGATGTATTATTTCTTCTTTAAAAGTAGGTATTTTCTTTGAGCCGAATTTTTTTTCTAATAAATCCACAGTCTCATCATTTAAATATTTCGATGCTGATATCCAGAATAGATACCCATTATTTAAAGAACTCTCAATAATATTTTTTGTGTTATTAGATGTAAATGAATATAATAAACTATTGTATAATTTAAAAGTGAAATATGTTGATAATATTATTAAGATTGTAATAGAAATAAATATAAAGATATTTTTCCTTATACCTTCTAAAGTAAATAAAATATTTTTATCACCATAAGATATCAGCATAGTTAATACCACCATAAAATATGGGTGTCTTAATTCCCAAGAGAATGATGATTGAATAAGCATTACCAAAATAATTACTGTTTTGAATATCATATCATAATTGTTGTTATAGTTTTTATGGACTTTTTTGAGAAAAGTGTAAAAATTTATAAAAATGATCAAAAAGCCTATAATTCCTAATTCTGCAAGTAGTTGTAAGAACTCGGAATGAGCCCATACATAGTTTCCTAAGTTAGTTGTTGGTAGGTGTAATATGTTTAAAGCTTTTATTTGGTATGGTGCATTTAAAAACTTAAAGTTTTCAATCCCTATTCCTATAAAGGGGTTGTCTAACCACATTAGAATAGTTGCTAGCCATATCATAAATCTAGATTCCGTAGAATAGATATTAGGTTCCCCTTCATCGATAAATTTATGGATACTTGCATAATCGATAGCAAAAGTTGATAATATGGTGGTAATTAGATATAAAGATATAAAAAGAAAAATATCTTTTGGCTTGATACTTTTAAAGAAGAATAGATATAGAATTCCAATGGCAGATGAAAGCATCCCAGCCCTTGACGATGTTAGATTTAAACCAAAAACAAAGAATATAAAAAGAATTGTATATAAATATCTATTTTTTTGATTACTTTTTAAAAAGTAATAAATAGACAAAAAGATTCCTAAATTCATCAAAAGTCCATTGTGGTTGGGTTGATAAAAAAAACCACCTATTGAACTCACACTTGAAATTATTATAAAATATGGAATAATTTGAATCTTATAAAAACCTTGTATTTTAGCGCAGTATTCAAAATATGAGAAAAATCCACCTATAATCGCTGTAAAAAAGATAATTTTATATATATCTATTTCAATATTGGTTAAAATAATATAAAACATTAAAAGAAGTGTAAGAAAATATAACATCAAAATACCGTCAAAAGGAAAATGTGATGGTATGGTGGTTAATGTTCCATAGATGATCAATACTAAAAACCATACAGATGTTTTTGTGATTACTATATTTTCGTTATAGTATAAACAAAACTTAAGAAATAATAATATTATAGGAAGTATTAAGAACTTGTTCCCCAATTTGAAATAACATAATGATATAGATGTAAAAGTGAGTATAAAAAGTAATGTAAAGAAAATAAGAAAGGGGGTTACCCCCCTTTTTATGGATAAATGCACAGTGTTTACTACTTACCTTCTAATGTCCATGTGGTGCTATCCCAATCACTTCCACTTTGACCAGCGGATACTTCTGTTGGTTTTGTTGTGTCTTGTGGGACTGAATAATAAATTGATGAAGACGCACTACTTGCACCATAACTTTTAGTGCCGCTTTGGTGGACAGTGCCTATACCATATGCTGATGGAGACCCAGTGTATCCAGCATTTACACCATTAGAAAGACCGACTTCTTCGAATACCTTATCGCCTAATTTTATTTTTCCATTAGAAGATTTCTGAGACCAATCAGCAAAAAGAGTTGTGGTTGTTCCTAATATCATTATCAACATCATAAGCTTTTTCATAATTCAACCTCCTTAATGAGGATATTGCTGTTTGTCAGCAAAAACAGCTTCCGCTGAAGTTCTTATAGTTTTAAGATCGCTTAAAGCAGTTGAATTGAAAGCACTTTGTCTATATTTCGTAAACTGTGGGATTGCAATCGCTGCGAGGATTGCGATGATGGCTACCACTACAAGTAGCTCGATCAATGTGAAACCTTTTTTAACCTGTTTCATACGGTTTACCTCCTTATGGTTTGTTGTAATTATTTATATACAATTTTTATGCCAATTTACAGAAAAAAGAGTTTTTGGTTTGGTGATAGAAATATCTCTATTTATTATATATTTACATAGAAGAAACAGAGCGATAATTTTTTAAAAGAATTTTTAATTAACAAAATTGTAAGTCGGTTTGACAAAAATGTCAAAAATGGGGTTAATGGTTAATGTTGAGTTTTGAATGTTAAAAAGTTTAGAATGGGATTGCTTCGTCATTTAGTTCCTCGTAAAGACTGGGAAGGAGCGAAATTGCTTCACTTGGCTTGCAATGACATATGTAGGTAACGAGATTTTTTAAGAGTTGATTATTAAATGGTAAATCTGTCCAAGAGGTATTGATGCGTCATTGGGGGGGACCTGTCGGTGTAGGAATATGTTGAAATTATCTTCTTTGAGTTTTTCTAAAACAAGCTCAGTAAGTAAAATATTCTGAAAAACACCACCTGACAGCACTATATCCCTTATACCTGTTTCTTTAAAAATTATATTACAACAGGATGCAACGATGTCGGCTATTGTGAAGTGGAATCTGTAGGAGATGTAAGATGGAGAAGTGCCGATTTCTATATCGTGGATGATTTGTAAAAAAATCTCTGATATTATAATTTTATCATCCTGTATGATGTAGCTATAAGGTTTTGTTAGGACCTTCTTTGCTATATTTTCTAAATATATTGCTGTATGCCCTTCAAATTCATTCTGCTTTACTCCTGTAATAAGGCTACCAAAGGCTTCAAATAATCTACCAATACTGGAAGTGTATGGGGAATTGATCTTTTTAGTCAACATAAGTTTTAGCATTTCCAGCTCATTTTCTGCTTTAAATTTTGCTGCGGTTTTTTTTAGAAGTTTATCATTTAGATCGATCTGGATGAGATATCCCAAAAGCATCTTGTAGGGGTTTTTAGCTGAAAGATCTCCCCCGGGTTGCAAAAAATATTGTAAATGAAACCTCCTTTTTATCTCCCCCTGTTTATAAAAGATCTCCCCACCCCAGATATTTCCATCTTCTCCCAAACCTGTTCCGTCAAAGATAACCCCTATGGTGTTATCTTCTAAATGGTTTTCTGCCATGCAGGATAGCATGTGGGCTTTGTGGTGTTGTAGCTTATGAACTGGCAGGTTGTTTTTTATTGCATATTCTGAGGCAAATATTGAAGAACGGTAGTCGGGATGTAGATCGATAACAATATCTGTAGGTTCTATTTTGAAGAGTTCTTTGAGTTTATGGAAAGTTTCAATGTAGAAATTTTCGGTTTCTACATTATCTAGATCCCCAATATACTGGCTTATGAAGATATATCTACCTTTTGAAAACCCTAAATGACTCTTTAATCCTGCTCCAGCTCCAAAAATCGATTTATTAGAGCTGTTATTTAATATTATAGGGTTTGGTGCAAAGCCTCTTGATCGTCTTATAGGGTATATGGAATTGTTCAATATTGTCATCACAGAATCATCCACTCTGTTATGTATCGGTCTGTTATGGTGGAGGATATGTTTTGTATAGTGGGTAAGTTTCTCACAAGCTTCTTTCTCATCGATGACGATCGGTTCATCCTTTAGATTGCCACTGGTGGCAACAATGAACTTTGTTTTTAGAAATTTAAACAGTAGTTTATGAATGGGGGTATATGCTACCATTACACCTATTTTATCCCCCAAAGGGTTAATATTTTTAGCCAATGGATGGTTCTTCCATGAAAAAATAACGATGGGTGATTGTGGTTGGTTCATCAGTTCTGTTATCTTGTCTTTATTGGGGAAATCGTATTTTTCCAATGTGGAGATTTCTGATACCATTATTGCAAAAGGTTTCACAAACCTGTTTTTTAGATATCTCAGTTTTTTTACTGCTTCTTCATTGGTGGCATTGCAGATGATATGATAACCGCCAAGCCCCTTTACAGCAACGATTTCCCCTTCATCGATTAGGTTGGCTATACGTTTTATGGCATCTATACCTTTTATTGAGCCATAGTATACCTCAGGTCCACATAATAAACAGCAATTCGGCTGGGCATGGAATCTTCTATCTTTAACATCGTTGTATTCTTTTTCGCAATCTTTACACATATGAAAACTATCCATAGTTGTATTTTGTCTGTCGTAGGGGATAGATTTTATGATTGAGTATCTGGGACCACAGTTTGTGCAGTTTATAAAAGGGTATTGGTATCGTCTATTCTGGGGGTCAAATAGCTCTCTTGTGCAGTCTTCACATATGGAGAGATCGGAAGGTATCATGGTAATCCCTTCTGTCTCTTCAGATTTTATGATTTCAAAACAGTTGTATTTTTTATTATCGTTAGTTTCTAAAACATCTATAGATAGTATGAAACTTGCCCGTGGTGACTTCTTCTTTAATTCTTCTAAAAACAGATTTTTTTCGTGCTGATTTGAATCGAGGTATATTATTACACCTTTTGTACTATTTTTAACATATCCCTTAAGTTTCATATCTGATGCAAGGTTATAGACAAAGGGTCGAAAACCGACCCCCTGAACTATACCATCTATCGTTATAAGATACCCCATATTATTGAATCTTTTCCATCACCGATGAAATTTTACTATCAAAGCCGCTTTTTCTATCTTTACGATAGTCTATTTTTATCATTATAGATATTCTGTTGCAATCCTCAAGCTGTTTGACACCTTTGTCTATAACTTTGAAAACCTCTTCAACCGTTTCCCCTTCGATGATTGTTCCCATAGGTGTAAGCTCCCATTTTAACCCAGACTCCTTTACTACAGATACGACTTTTGCAACATATTTTGATACCGATTCATCTTTACCCAATGGGGTTACAGTAAAAAAGCATAATGCACTCATATCTTACCTCCCGATAAATTATTCCAAAAATCTAAACTACTATATTTGGTGAATTCTTCATTTATAGTATTATTGATACAATGAAATAATGGAGGTTCAATTAAAAGCTCAGCCCCTGCACCTTTTCGATATTCCACAAATATCAATCTTGCAGGTTTATCTATATCGGGGTAGAGTAACTTTACCCTTTTTGGCTCCAATTGATAATCCCTTGATTGGAATAGATCCACAGCTCGATCTGCAATGTAGGATATGTAAAGATGTCCACCTGTTTTTAAGTAGCTTTTGGCAAATTTAAAGATATCTGAGATATGAAGAGTATCTGTGAATCGAGCCTGTTTTTTTACGATGGATATAGAGTTTTTACCTGTGTCTGGATTTCTATAAGGGGGATTGGAGATGATCATTTCGAAGGTTGTATCAGGTTTAAAATCTCTTATATCTGTATTAAATGTGAGAATCTTATCTGATAGGTTATTTAGTGATATAGTTTTGGTAAGGGCTTGATACATAATATCATTGAGTTCTACAGCGTAGATATTTTTTATCTTAAAAAAGTTTGCCAGCAGCACAGATATTATTCCAGAACCTGAACCTATTTCAAGGACATTTTTGTAAGGTTTATTCTTGACGAAACCTGCCAGAAGAAGTGAATCAGTGGTGAATCTAAAGCCATCCACCGGTTGACAGATCTTTATATCTTCTCTTATTATGGCATCTGTGGTGAATTTTCCTCTATCCATAATTTTTTTACTACCATCTATTTCATAATTAGTCTATAATTTTTATCAGGAGGTTTGTATGGAATCTGATATTTTAAGATTAGCTGCTGAAAAGATTAAAGATTCAGATACCATAATTGTAACAGCCGGTGCAGGGATTGGCGTCGATTCAGGGCTTCCAGATTTTAGAGGGGATAAAGGGTTCTGGCGTGCTTATCCACTTTATGAAAGACTGGGGCTTAGTTTTGTGGACTGTGCAAATCCGATTCACTTTAGTAGCGATCCCGCTTTTGGTTGGGGTTTTTATGGGCATAGGTTAAATATGTACAGAGATGTTACCCCTCATAAAGGGTTTTATATAATGAAGAGATGGATCGATAGTATGGGGAAAAGATATTTTGTCGTAACTTCAAATGTGGATGGGCATTTTCAAAAGGCAGGTTATGAAGATGATCATATTTATGAGATACATGGTTCTATCCATTACCTCCAATGTATTAAGCCTTGCGGTGGAGATATTTGGGAGAATAATGAATTAATCGAAGTTGATTTTGATACGATGAGAGCAAAAAATATCCCCAAGTGCATAAAATGTGGTGGGGTGGCAAGGCCGAATATTCTGATGTTTGGGGATTTTGGGTGGATAAGTGATAGAAGTGATGAACAAAGATGGCGTTATGATAGATTTATCGATGAGGTAAAGGATAGTAGAATTGTGGTTATTGAGATAGGTGCAGGGACAGCCATACCGTCGATAAGATATACAAGTGAGAGGATTGTCCAGAGGTTTGACGCTTTTTTGATAAGGATAAATGTTAGGGAATCTGAGATACCTTCTAATCTTTTAAAAAAGGGGATCGGTTTCCCTGCAGGTGCTTTAAAAACTCTAACTGAACTGGATAAAATATTAGATGCACTCTGAACAACTTACTTACAA
>JAINCL010000028.1:0-7537 GCA_036574145.1 Deferribacterales bacterium
AGGGTTTTTGACTTCTTATGGCGATGCGCATGGAAGAAAAAATCTTGAAGATTTTGAGTTTTTTAAGAAGACCAAAATTCCTTATTCTGGTAGGCTTGATTATGATAGTGAGGGGCTTATATTGTTCTCCAATGATGGTAGCCTCATACATAAACTTCAGACCCCTAAATTTGATATAGAAAAAGAGTATATTGTATATACTAATAAACCATTAAAGGATGAGGCGATTGCGGAGATGGAGAATGGTTTGATAATTGATGGTATAAGGCTTAAAAAATGTTATATTAGTAAAATTGGAAGAAATAAATATAAAGTAATTATTTTAGAAGGGAAGAAAAGGCAGATCAGAAAGATGTTCGGTTATTTTAAAGTTGAAGTGGAAAGGCTTATTAGGGTTAGGATAGGTAATGTTACAATAGATGACCTACAAGTAGGAGAATTTAAGTTTCTTACAAAGAAAGAATTAAAGGGGTTAAAAGAATGTATAGGGTTAGAGTAATGGATTATTTCTCTTCTGCTCACAATTTAAGAGGTTATGAAGGTAATTGTGAGCGATTACATGGGCATAACTGGAAAGTTGAAGTTGAATTGCAAGGGGATAAGCTTGATAATATAGGGATGCTCGTTGATTTTAAGATATTAAAGAGAAGTCTAAAGAAGATTTTGGATGAACTTGACCATACATATCTTAATGAGCACAACTATTTTAAAGATGTAAATCCGACAAGTGAAAATATGGCTAAATATATCTTTGATAGGTTGAAAAACGATTTTGGGGATCTGGTATATAAAGTGTCTGTTTGGGAAAGTCATAATGCGGTGGCTGAGTATTTAGAAAGTTAGTGGTTTTTGATATGGTATCAGGTTACATTAAGGAGGTTTTTAAGTCTATTCAGGGAGAGGGCAAATATGTGGGGGTATTGCAACTTTTTGTGAGATTTGCAGGTTGCTCCGTCGGTTGCAAAGGTTGTGATACCGATTTTCTTCGCGTTGAACAGTTTAATTTTCTTGATATTGGGCAGTTGAAAAATCCAATAGATGTCGATCTACTGGTGGATTATATTGTTAAATATGTCCCGAAGAATAGTATTCACTCTATTTCGATCACAGGTGGAGAGCCTCTTGATCAATTACTTTTTTTAACCGAACTATCTAAAAGGTTGAAGGGTAATGGGTATAAACTTTTTTTAGAAACCTCTGGATTTTTGATTGAAAACCTTAATAAAGTTGGTGAGTGGTTTGATATTATCAGCCTTGATTTTAAACTTAAAAGCTCTTTTGGTAGAGAGTTTTCCCTTGAAGAGATAGGTAAGATATCTAAAGATATAGTTGATAAAATTTATGTTAAAACAGTTATTTCTAAAAATATAACTGTTGAAGATATAGATATATTGGTTAAAGGCTTAAAAATTTTAAATAAAAATGAAATTTACTTGCATTTTTTAGATAATTCTAATATTATAAACGATAATATTTTAAATTATTTTTATGGTAATGATATAAATGCTTATTTTATACCACAAATACATAAGTATTTGGAGATTAGATAATGTTGTTCTTTACAAAAAAAGAGCTAAGTTTAGCCGATATTAAAGAGCTTTATGCGAAAGGGCAGGTGAGGAAAGCACTGGAAGCCTGTGAAAAGTATGTAAAAAAATCACCAGACTTTGATGCATGTAATTTATTGGGTGAGCTTTACTATAAAGCAGGGGAAAGGAGTAAATTTGTAAATCATTGTTTTGATTTTGTAAAAAAACTTGAAAATGACAAATATTATGAGAAAGCTGCTGCAGTTTTAAGGAAAGGGATTAAATATTATCCGGATCAATTCGATTTTTATAGATATCTTGCGAAGATTTTCGAAAAAAAAGGGCTCAAAGCTGATCAGGTATCTATTTTAAAGGAATTGGCTGATTGTTATGAGAAGAAGGGGAATTCTGACAAAGCATTGGATGTATTAAGGGAAATTTTTGAGATAGATAACACAAATTATGAGTTTCTAAAATATCTTGTTAAAAAACTAAAATCGTTTAATCTAGCTAAAGAGGTATGTAAATATCTTAGCTATGGTCTTGAAATGTCGTATAAAAATAATGATAAAAGTTTCTTGTATGAGTTGGTTGAAGATGGTATAAATAATAAGTGTATATTTGGAAATGCTATTAAATATACTTTTGACTATTTTAAAGAACATCCTGAAAAGATCGATTTTTATATCAAAACCTCTAAAGAAGCGCTTTTGTCAAATTTTGATGAAGAGATCTATAATCATATATGCCAACTTATAAAGATAGACGATGATAGGGAGTTTTATCTTGATCTTTATAAACGATATACAAATGTCAATTTATTCAATCAGTTACTTGATTATTTTATAAATACTGGGATGAATCAAGAGATAATTAATATGATTAATCGTATAAAAGATCTTAATGAGAAAGAATTTGATAAAAAATTCGTAGATATTTTTTATGAGAGAGTTGAAAGATTACCAATGGATGAGATTTATGAAAATCTTTTGGTAATTGCTAAAATGGCAAACCATTGGGAGCTTAGAGAAAAGCTTGTTAGTCGATTTGGAACAGAATATCAACAGGATTCATCCGTGAGTGGTGGAAAAGATATGTTGGATCTATTTGAAACGGATATTAACAAAAAAGATAGTCCTGTTGTTGATTTTGAATCTACCAGTTTTATTGAGGCCACTACGCTAACAGAATCGGGAGAAGATGTTAGTAAAGGTTATGAAATAGATCTCGATTTAAGTGAGTTCGAAAATAAATCTAATTCTTTTGGGGTTGTTAATGTTGAGTCTAATGTTGAACAATCTGGGGTAGAAGATTTTGAGTTGGATCTTTCTGAGCATATAGAAGCTGATAATGTTGTTAACGCGTTAGAACCTAAAGAGATTGGTGATCAGGTTAAAGATATTGTTATTGATGACCAATTGATGGATGGTTTTTCAGATTTAACTATTTTATCTTCTACCGAAGATGAAAAGATAAAAATAGATTTTAACGATGAGATTGAAGAGATTAACAGACTTATAGAAAAGGGTAATTTGGATGATGCCAAGAATAAGATTGAGGAACTATTAATATTGGATCCAGAAAATGAGCAGTTAAAGGATTTGATATTAAAAATAAATCCAATTGATTTTGATAGTGATGATAAGCCCACAGAAAATATTAGAAACGATATTTTAAGATTGGATAGTGAAACAAGCAAGGTAGTTTCAGCTATCAAAAAAAGTATAGAAGGACTTGTTAGCCCAGATGATTATGAAATGCACTATGATCTTGCCTTAGCTTATATGGAGATGGAACTTTATGATGAGGCTGTAGTTGAACTTAAAAAGGCTGCATCTGGGAAGTTAAGGTATGAAAGCTTGGTACTAATAGCTGAGTGTTATAAAAGAAGTGGAAGATATGATGAAGCTATAGATATTTATAAATTAGTTATTTTGGATTATGGTAAAAATCTTGATGTATTAAAGAACTCTATATATGAAATTGCTACAATTTATGAATTAAAGGGAGATAAAATTTCTGCTGATACACATTTTAAGAAGCTATTTAATTTAGACCCAAATTTTAGAGATGTTTCTCAAAAAATTAAACTTTCTTGATAGATAGTGGTGAATGGTTTAAGTTTGATACTGTATTTTAATTTTTACTTTTTAAATAAATACTGGAATAATTGATGAAATGGGATAACTCATTTAAGAAGATTTTGATATATATAATATTTTTTATAGTGCTTTTTATTTCAAATATACTTATAAGTAATCATATTATTAATACTAATTTCCCATGGTATTCCAATACTGTAATCTTTTTGATAATAAACATAAATATTGTTTTGTTAATCATTCTTATTGTTGTTTTGTTTCGTAATATTGGAAAATTGTTCCTTGAGAGAAAAAGTAGTGTATATGGTGCAAAATTAAAAACTAAGCTTGTGGTCTTTTCAGCTTTGATTTCATTTTTACCGGTACTGATAGTTTTTGTTATATCCAATAGTATTATTAATCGAAGTATCAATAAATGGTTTGATTTACAAATTGAGCAGGCTCTCCGTAGCTCTGTTGAATTGTACCAGGAATATCAAACACAGGTGGAAAATGAAGTTATACAGCAGGCTAAGGTTTTGTCACAATTAGTTATTTCAAAAGGATATATATATAATGAAAATTTTATTGCCTTTAAATCGTTTGTAGATGAGCTGATAAAAAGTAACAGGGTGGATGGTGTTTTAGTGTTTAACGCTTTAAAGATTGTTATATTGAATGATGACACCCAGAATAATCGCTTATTTAATAACATAACAGAAGATGATATTGAACAGGTTTTTGAAAAGGGTGTAATGAAAAAAAAGATATCCAATGATAACGAACAGATATATATATCTGGTGAAGCATTGATATCTAATAATAACATAGTGGGAGCTATATTTATATATAAGTATATCCCATATAATCAACTTGCCAAAGCATCAAAGATATTTGATTCATATAATAATTATAGACAGCTTAAGGTATATTCTCAGCCAATTAAATATTCTTACAAAATTTTATTGTTTACCATATCCTTTTTAGTTTCTTTTGCAGGGATTTGGGGTAGCATTGTTTATTCAAGAAATATTACAAACCCACTGGATAAACTATTATCTGCCTATCGTGAAGTAGAGGCTGGTAATCTTGATATATCTGTAGAAAAAGAGGGTGATGATGAAATTGCTGTATTAATAGATTCTTTTAATCGTATGGTTAGAAAATTAAAGGAGCATACTGATGAGTTGAGTTCTAAAAATAAGATACTCTCAGAGATGTTTTTACAGATAACTAAAGATAATCAATATATTGATATTATTTTTAAGAATGTTGGGGCGGCCATATTCCTTTTTGATAAAAAACTTAAAGCTCTTAAAATAAACCACTCAGCTAAGAAATTTCTTGATGAAAATAACAGGTTAAATGATAAAATTGCCAACCATATTAGAGACTTTGTAAGATCTGATTTTATTGAAAAAACAATTCAACTTGAAATTAATATTAATAACGAAATTAGAACGTTTAGTATGGGTATGACTAAAATTTTTGATAATGAAACAAATGAATTAGATAACGTTATTATAGTTATAGACGATATAACTGAAGTTGTTTATGTCCAGAGGGTAAATATCTGGAGAGATATTGCTACCCGTATGGCTCATGAAATAAAGAATCCACTTACACCTATAAAATTAAATGCTGAAAGGATTTATAAAAAGGCAAAAGATCTGTCAGATGAAAAATTAAGGGATGTTATTACTGAAGGTATGTTAACTATTATTAACGAGGTGAGTGAATTACAGAAACTGGTATCTGAGTTTAACGATTTTGCACGATTACCAGCATTGAAAAAAGAGGTTTTTGACTTATGTGAGTTGGTTGAGGGTGTAGTAAACACATTTAGAGGGTCTAACCCTAACATTGTTTTCAATGTTATATGTGATACAGGGTTGGAAGTTTTAGCTGATAGGATGCAAATAAGACGTGTATTTATTAACCTGATTTCCAATGCTATTCAAGCTATGGATGGTAAAGGTGAGATAAATGTTGAAATAAAAGATTATGAAACATATTATGAGATTATAGTTATGGATACTGGTCATGGTATTGCTGAAGAGGATCTTGGGAAAATATTTTTACCATATTTTAGTAAAAAACCTGATGGAACTGGTCTTGGGCTTGCAATTGTGAAAAAAATTGTTGATGAGCATGGTGGAAAAGTGTATGCTAAAAGTAGCTTTGGAGAATATACAAAATTTATAATAGAACTTCCTAAAGGGACGAATGATGAAAGTATTGATAATTGATGATGAAAAAAATATCTGTACGACTTTGAAAAATATAATTGAAGATGAAGGGCATGAAGCTGTATTTGCCCTTAACTACAAAGATGGTTTCGATAAACTTAAGTTATACGATTTCGATCTCGTTTTTCTTGATATCTGGCTACCAGATAAAGATGGGATGGAGGGGTTAAAGGAGATAAAAAAATTATACCCAGATACCGAAGTTATAATGATCAGTGGGCATGGAAATATTGAAAATGCAGTGGAATCTGTTAAGTGGGGAGCATATGACTTTCTTGAGAAACCTTTATCCCTTGAGAGGATTGTGGTTATTTTAAAACATCTTGGTGAAAAACTTTCTCTCAAAAAAGATATTAAAGAGCTAAAAAGTTCAGAGATAGAAAAATATAAGTTGATTGGTGAAAGTAAGTATATTAAGGAATTGAGAAGTACTATAGAAAAAGTGGCTCAGACAAATGCATGGGTATTGATTACGGGTGAGAATGGTACAGGTAAAGAGCATGTTGCGAGGATGATACATCTATTGAGTAAGAGATCCCATCAGAAGTTTATACCTGTAAATTGTGCTGCAATACCATCAGAATTAATAGAAAGTGAACTATTCGGCTATGAAAAAGGTGCATTTACTGGTGCTGTATCCCAAAAGATAGGTAAATTTGAGGCTGCTGATAAAGGGACTATTTTTCTTGATGAAATAGGGGATATGGATTTAAGTGTACAGGCAAAACTTTTGAGAGTTTTAGAGAGTGGAGAGTTTTCACGAATAGGTGGAAACGAGATAATCAAGTCAGATTTTCGTCTTATATCAGCTACCAACAAAGATTTGCAAACGGAGATGGAAAATGGAAATTTTAGAGAAGATCTTTATTACAGAATAAGTATCGTCCCTATTTATGTGGAACCTTTAAGGAAGAGAAAGGAAGATATACCTATACTTGTAAAGCATTTTGTAAGAGAAGCTTGCAGTATGAATGGAATTGAGGAGAAATCTGTAAGTGATGGATTGATGGAGCTTTTTATAAATTATGATTGGCCTGGTAATGTTAGACAGTTAAGAAATATAATTGAGAGAATAGTTGTGCTTTCTGATTCACGGGTACTAGATGTTTCAGATGCTCCAGATATCTTAATGAAGAAGGGTACAATGTATGATAGCTATATGAATGTAGAAGGCTCATTAAAGTCAGCGAAGGAGAATTTTGAAAAATATTTCATTCTAAATACATTAAAAAAAACCGATTGGAACATATCAAGAGCTGCTAAGATGCTTGAGATAGAACGAACTTATTTACATAAGAAGATAAAATTTTATAATCTGGAATCTTTAAGAGGGTATGATGAAAATGGTAAATGATATAATAAATGATGATTTTAAAGCGTTGGTAGAAAATATTAAGATATCTTATAAGGGTAGCAGTTTAAATCCGTTTAAGTTTTATAAAAATGTCGAAAGTAAACAGATCCCTGTCTATTTTATAGGTACACCTGGGTTATTTGTGGCTATAACGGCTACTTGTTTAGCTGTGATATTTATGATCCTTTTCAATATGAAGTTGTCAATGTTTATTTGGTTGTTAATATTAATAGTATCTGCTATCGTTTTGAGGATTGCTTTAAAGATAGACAAAGCAAGGCAGATCAGGATGTTTAGTTCAGATATGATTTTAAAAAGCTATGA
>JAINCL010000204.1:0-9598 GCA_036574145.1 Deferribacterales bacterium
AGGTAGAAGTAATAATTTCATAAAAGCATTTACAAAGAGATAAAGTTTATTACCAGAAATATATCTAAAATTGATAGTTGCCCCTATCCCTAAAAGTGCCATTGGTAAAGCTACTTTACTTACTATATCAAGACTTTTCAACAAAAATAAAGGAAGCTGAATCTTAAAAATCGAAAATAAAAGTCCAATAATACATGCCATTGCAATCGGATTAACTAATGTCGATTTTAGAAGATACAAAGGTTTCCTACTTTCGGATCCACAACCCATTGTAAGTGAAACAACAGATAAGAGATTTACAAAAGGTACTATAAAAGCCATCAGAATACTGCCAATGGATAATCCAGTTTGACCATAAGCATAAAAAACCACTGGCAAACCCATATATGCATAATTGGCTCTAAAATTATTCATCGCAAATGTACCTATAGTTTTTTTATCCATTTTAATAATTCGCCCAATAATAATGCTTAGTAAAAAAATGATGCAAACAGAAAAAAACATCACAGCAAATAGTTTGCCATATGGATCATTTAAGAAAGATGTTTTAGAAATTTCAACGAACAGTAATGCAGGTAAAAATATAATAAATACCAATCTATTAGAAACTTTTATATATTCTTCTGTAATAATATCATATCTTCTAAGAACAAAACCTAAGAAAACAACAATAAAAATTGGCAAAACAAGTAATGTGGTATTAATCATAAAATAAAGGAGGGGAACGCCCCTCCTTTAGTTCATTTTATAATTCAATTTTGATATTCCAATCTTTAATCTTCATTGTGCCATTCTGCTCAAGATTGAGATACATCTTGTATGCTCTATCTAGAAGCTGTGGTTCATGTCCAGCACCCTTAGCAATACATGTTTTTGTAGCCATCTCTAAGTATTCTTTAAGAATAGGTTTATAGTCTGGGTGAGCACATTTTTCAATAATTGTTCTAGCTCTATCTTTTGGAGCAAGTCCTCTAAGATCTGCAAGACCCTGTTCTGTTACAACAACATCAAGATCATGCTCAGTATGGTCTACATGTGATACTTTTGGCACAACACAAGTAATACCAGTAGGATCTGTCTTGGTTGGTCTTACTGATGGAGTATGCATAATCTTCAGATAACCGTTACGTAAGAAATCACCTGAACCACCAAGTCCGTTGATCATTCTTGTACCACCAACAAGTGTAGAGTTTGCATGAGCATAAATATCAAATTCCACAGGTGTATTCATCGCAATTACACCCAAACGACGAATTGGCTCTGGTGCATTGGAGATTGAAAGTGGACGAAGAACTATCTTGCTAAAATATTTATCCCAGTTATCGAAAAATCTTGGGAAACCTGGAGTTTCAGAAAGTGAAAGGGAACAAGCAGATGCATAAAGAAGCTTACCAGTATCGAAGAGATCGAGCATTGTATCCTGAAGAACCTCTGTATAAACAGAAAGGTTTTCGAATTTACCTTTGCAAAGTCCACCCACAACTGCATTAGCTATAGAACCAACGCCTGACTGAAGTGGAAGAAGATTTTGTGGTAAACGACCTTTTTTAACCTCATGTTCAAAGAAATCTAATATATGACCAGCAATAGCATCAGCAGTGTCATCCAGCTCTGAGAAAAGACGACCTTTATCACGACGCTTAGACTCAACTATAGCAACAATCTTATCTGGATCACATGGAACATAAGTGGTACCTATTCTATCGTTAGCCTTCATTATAAGGAATGGCTGTCTCCTTGGTGGTTTGTACTGAATAAAGATATCATGCATACCTTCGAAAGAAGGCTCACCAGTATTGATTTCAATAATTATCTTATCACAAAGATGAAGTGTCTCAGAAACAATACCGCAAGATGAAGTAAGAACTATACCACATTCCTCAGTAATTGCAGATGCTTCAACAATACCTATATCATATCTACCATTTTCAGTATAAAAACCGTAACCAGTATCCTGAGCAAAAAGTCCAAGGTGCTTATCACCCATTCTAATTCTACCTTCATTTATACCTTTTGCAATATTTTTACCTGTCTGATAAGGCCATCTTCTGTCGATCATGTCAAGTTGTGCCCATCTGTCCTCAGTTTCAGCCCCAACAGAAGCTCCTATGAAGAGATTAAACTTCCACTTACCCTGAAGATTATTCTGCTCAACATAATCAGCCAGTGCTATAGGTACTTCCTTTGGATAACCTGCTGGAGTAAAACCAGACCACATAAGATTCATACCTGGCTGGAAGAACTTAATGCAATCCTCTGCTTTACAAACTTTACTTAAAAGTGACTTTCTACGTATACGGCTTTCAAGTGTTCCGTAATCTGACATAGTTTCCTCCTTATTTTGTTCCGCTAAGCGGTTTTTTATTTATGTCAAAACGTTTCTTTGCATCACTAAGACTTGGTATAGATCTCCTAACCTCATATACCTTTTCTTTGGAAACCTCGGCATATCCAATAGTTTCAGATTGATCTAAAACAAATAATGCTTCACCCCATGGATCAAATGCAGCAGAATAACCACATTTTAACTCTTTATCATTATTAATAACCTTAGATGCTGAGCAACCTATTACATAAGCCTGATTTTCTATCGATCTCCCCCTTAAAAGAGTTAGCCAATGATCTTTTTTGTTTGCAGGCCAGATTGCAGGCACAAGAAAAACCTCTGCACCCATATAAGCCCCTATTCTAAAAACCTCAGGAAACCTTATTTCGTAACATGTAGCAACAGAAATATTCATATCATTATATAAAACCACAGGAACATCATTATCATATGGTGAAAAATATTGATCCTCCCTCTGCGGAGAAAACAGAAATTGCTTTCTATATTTTGACAATATATTACCATCTTTTATAATATAAACAGTATTATAAATTTTATTATTATCATTTTCAGGCATTGTAACTACCAGAATTTTTCCATCACTCTTAGAAGAGATCTTTTCTATCATAGCAGGCGTTTTTTGAGAATGTTCCACAATATTTTTATAATCGAAACCACAAAACCACATTTCAGGAAGAACTATTATATCTGAATTACACATAGATATACTGTCAAGATAAATCTTTAAATTATTTTCCACATCACCGTTGATAACTGTATTCTGTATACAACCTACTATCATAATCTACCCCGCATATTTTTTAGAACATTATTTCTAAAATGTCAAGCATTATATATAAATTAATTATATACATTTTCTCAATAGATTAAATTAACTTTTTTTATCTCTTCCACTTATCAATTTTTTAATTGCATTAAATAATAAGATATTATAATATTTATCTATTAAATTATATGGAGGAATATGATGTGTGAAATCAATGTTACAATAATAAAAGGTGACATTACATCCCTTCTTACAGATGCAATTGTAAACCCAGCTAACACAGCATTGAAATTAGGGGGCGGTGTTGCTGGTACCATACTAAGAAAAGGTGGCTCAATTATCCAGGGAGAATGCGACAAAATCGGTTATTGTAATGTTGGAGAAGCTGTAATCACTTCAGCTGGAGACCTTAAAGCAAAATTTGTGATACATGCTGTAGGACCACGATATGGTATAGATAAACCTGAAGATAAGCTTCTATACAATGCAGTAAAAAACTCATTAAAATTAGCTGAAAAATACAAACTAAAGTCGATAGCTCTACCTGCAATTTCCACAGGTATTTTTGGCTATCCAAAAAATGAAGCTGCCGAAATAATTATGAAGGCAGTTTACGATTTTGTCGATTCAAAGCCACAACATATAGAAGATATCGTAATCTGTCTATTTGAAGAAGAGGATTATAAACTGTTTTTAAAATTTTCAAGACATAGCCATGATGATTGATGTACAAGCAATAGTTTTTATATCTACAATAGCCATTTTTTTATTATACAGTATAAAACAGAATAGTATAGCCAAAGATCAAACGGAGTTCACCTTATCAGGAAGGGGGCTATCGGCATCTGGTGTAGCTTTTATTATCATTGGAACCTTAGTAGGAGGGGCGTCAACAATAGGAACAGCCCAGATGGCTTATGAATATGGGTATCCAGCCTTGATATTTACATTTTCAAGTGCTTTTGCATGTCTAATATTGGGGCTATTTTTTGCATCAAATTTGAGGGAAGCAGAACCTGTTACCATTGTTGAACTTATCGGGAAATATTTTGATCATAATCTAAGAAGATATTTATCTATTTTTGCACTAACTGGACTATTACTACAAACAGTTGCTCAATTTATGGCTGCATCGTCTATAATTAGATCGAACAAATATACAAATGAATTGACAGCCACACTGATTACTGCATTTTTTATACTATTTTTTGCTGTACTATTCGGTTCAAAAGGTGCCTCATTTCTTGGCAAATATAAACTATACATGTTATACTTTATCGGGATACTTTCAACTATATTGATTTTTTCCCAAAAAATCCCACTTACACAGCTTCACTTTAACGATTATGGAAAAAATAGATTCGCAATAGACACAATATCAACAATAATTGGGGTTTTATCCACACAAACATATCTTCAGGCAATATTTTCAGCAAAAGATATAAAAGCGGCTAAAAATGGTGCTCTTCTTTCAGCTATACTCATACCGCCAATAGGAATTATGTTCTATCTAATCGGCATTCATATGAAATCTATTAATAGTTCTGTAACGGCAACATCCTCAGTTCTCCCATTATTCATTGAAACATATTTTCACCCTCTACTGGGGTCGGTTTTTCTTGCCTTTTTATTTATAATTTCTGTAGGAACAGCATCAGGTTTGTTTTTTGGTTCTTTGACAATGCTTTTTGAAGATTATATAAAAATCGTTATCCCTAAAATCAATACAATGATTTTTTACCGATTAATCGGTATTATACTGATTTCGATACCTGTTTTAATCTCGATCTCAAATTTAAAGAGCAGTATACTTGAATGGAGCTATATGTCGATGGGACTGAGAGGATCCTCAATCTTTTTGCCTCTACTAGCAATAACATTTAATATAAAAAATAGACCTATTTATATTTTGTTTTACCTATTGCCTATTATATATCTAACTTTTCTTATCATAAGATAGTAACTAACTCTTAAATTGGTTTATTACCATCTCCTTTAATTTTCTTTTCAATACCTTACCTGTTGCAGTCATCGGAAGGTCATCTTTTATATATATATGTTTCGGAATTTTAAAGTTAGCAAGATGTTTTTTCAAATAATCTTTAAGATCGTTTAAATCTATTTTATAACCCTCTTTAACTTTTATAAAAGCCACAGGGATCTCACCACTTTGCTTATCCGGTACCCCAATCACAGCAGCAGCATCAATACCTTCATATAGATAAAGTCTTTCCTCAATCTCTCTAGGATAAACATTTATACCCTTAACGAGAATTAAATCTTTCTTACGATCAACGATATATATATATCCATCCTTGTCTAATTTAGCAAGATCACCTGTAAACAGCCATCCGTTTCTTATGGTAAGTGCAGTAGCATCCTCCATCTTCCAGTAACCTTTCATGATATTTGGACCTCGAACAATCAACTCACCAACTTCACCAATAGGAAGCTCTTCCTCATCATCGTTAACAATCTTAACTTCTATACCAGGAAGAGCTGGACCAACCGAATACGGTTTTTGCTTATTCAACGGATTAACAGACACAACAGGAGCAGCTTCCGACAGACCATACCCTTCAAAAATAGGCTTTTTATATTTGGCATAAAACTCATTTATAATATCTTCAGGTAAAGGAGCTCCACCACTTATATGTATCTTTATAGGATATAAAAATTTAGCAAACCATGTTGGTACATTAGCTCTTGCCAATGCAGTGTAAATCTGTGGAACCCCAAGGAAAAAATTAGGCCTTTGAAATAATAAAATCCGTTTAAATGATTTTTTCTTTAAATCCATTATAGACGGTAAAATAATAATACTACATCCAGCATATGTTGGTAGCAACACACTAGCTGTGAAAGTATAAGAATGAAACATAGGTAAAGCAAGTAATGCCCTAAAAGTGTGATCAATTTTAAAAACCTTTAAACATGCATCGACATCAAAAAGTAGATTCCCATGGGTAAGCATTGCACCTTTAGGATGTCCAGTCGTACCAGAAGTGTAAATTAATACAGCAAGCTCATCCAGACCAACTTTTATAAATGGATTATCATCTGTCTCAGCATCAGCAAGATGAGCTAAATTTAACGATTCAAAATCTGCATGATCATAAGTAAATATATTTTTAAGCGTTGGACATAATCTCTTTTGATTTCTTACAACTTCATCAAACTTCGAAGAGGTAACAAGTACTTTTGCTTCTGCATTACTAATAATATATTGTATCTCTTCCTCTTTTAAATATGTATTAAGTGGAACCCCAACACCTCCAGCTTTTACAATACCAAAATATGTAATAATAAATTCTGGGGAATTTTCCAGTAATATACAAACTCTATCACCCTTGTTAATCCCAAATTTAATAAATGTTTTGGCAATTTTATTTGAAAGTTTATCTACATCCTGGTATGTTAATTTTTTATTTTCATAATAAAGATATTTCTTATTTGGTCTTATCTTAGCGTTGAACGAAATCATCTCTCCAAGATTTTTATAATTCATGAAATCCTCCATACGGTCTTATCCCAAGCTTTGCAAAAACCTCAAGTAATCTTCCCACAGGAAGCCCAACCACATTATCATAATTCCCGTGTATCTTTTCCACCAAAAGACTACCTTTCCCCTGAATACCATAGGCACCTGCTTTATCCAGAAGCTCCTCTGAATCGATGTACCAATTAATCAATTCATTGTTCAATCTCTTAAAAAACACTTCTGTTTTTTCATAAAACTGTTCATGGATTTTATTTAACTTATTAATAACAGCAACACCGGTAATAACTTCATGTTTCTTACCACTCAGAAAACTCAACATCTCAAAAGCATCCTTAGTATCTTTGGGCTTACCCATTATCCTATTTTCACAATAAACCACAGTATCTGCCCCAATAATAAACGCTTCATCATAAATCCTTGAAACATTATAAGCTTTAATAGAAGCAATCTTCATAACCTGTTCTTCTATTGGATCATTATCATTAAACTCCTCTCTAACATCAGCAGTTACATACTGAAAATTAATTCCCAGTTTTGTAAGAAGCTCCCTTCTTCTTGGCGATCCACTCGCTAAAATTATCTTCTGATACATATGCTAACTCCTGCCAACCAAAATTTTATTTAAAACACTGTTTGATATCAACCCTATAAAAATTCCAGTAAAAAATGATATCAAAAGAAAATAAGGCAAAATATCAAGAAATGCAAGATTTTTTATAAATAAAATTTTTATTATGAGAAATTGTAAAACCATATTTACAACACTACCCAATGCACTTATTGACAAAGCTGTAGAATATTTTCTACTAAATTTATAAAACAGATACATTATAAATATTGAAATCAATAATGATGGGTATGCAATAACAATTCTAAAGATAAATCCGGTTGAAAATATTGCGGTTACAACCGATTTTAACCCACCTAAAAAAAGTAGATATCTTAAATCCAAAAGATATACTCCAATAACTATCCCTATGTTTGAAAGCCCTAACCTTACAAAAGGTATTGGAAATGGTAAAAAATTCTCCATAACTCCCAAAACTATTGATATAGCCGCAAGCACAGCCACAATTCTATTCTTATTTTGAAATTGCATCATAATCACTTTTACTACATTTAATATGAATCGATACTTCATTAGGTACACATACAGCAGATTCACCACAACTACCCACAACCCCCATTCTAATACATGTTTTATCGGGACAATCAGATTCGATGATTCTAGCCTTTTTATCTTTTATTGATATCTTCATCTTTTTACCATATTCTCTCAAATCTACAACTTTATCCTCCTCAAGGGATATTTCATATTGCTTATCTCCTATTGTGAGGATAAGGGATTTATTAGAATTTGACGAATATAGCCTAACAATAATAAAATATAAAATGGTTAACAAAAACAAGGATAAAAAAACAATATCAAACAGACTAATTCTTTTCAAACTGTTCCCAACCACAAAACGTTAATTTTTTATTATCATGATTGTAAACCATTACCGGTGTTTTCATCTCTTTACAAACCTTTTTAATCTCTTCTGGCGTCATTAGGTAGTAAACTGTAGATAAAGCATCAGCCATCTCCACAGTATCAGCAATTACACTTACACTTTTATAGTTATCAGCAGGCTTTTTCTTCAAAGCATCAAATATATGGATATATTTTTTACCATCCTTTATGAAAAACCTTTCGTAGTCTCCACTTGTGGCAACAGCTTTATTTTTCAACTTAATAACGGAAATTACCCTACCCTTTTCATCCGGATGTTGAATCCCTATAATCCAACCTTCCCCATCTTTATCTCCAAGACAATAAAGATCTCCCCCTGCATTTATAATACCATCTTTTATACCAAACTCTTTCATCTTTTTCACAGTTTCGTCCACAATCCAACCTTTTGCATAAGCTCCCATATCTATCTCAAAATTACTCTTTTTACCAATTAACTCACCATTTAAAATAATATTTCTATATGATATATTCTTTGCGGCTTCAGAAATTTGAGCATCATCTGGTAAATCGTAAGGCCCTTCTGGAAAACCATAAAGTTTCATTAATGTATAAATGGTTATATCGAATCTACCGCCCGATATTTCTGAATAATAGATACCTTTCTCGATTAACTTTATAAAGGTAGGATCAAATTTATCTTTTTCACCCATCTTCATTTCATTTAAATGTTTTATATTAGCTTTCAGATACTCCGCAAGATTATTCATATAATTTGTTAGATCAACAAGGTGATGTTGATCGTTTTTAGACAAAGTAATCTCTACTATCGTACCCATTATAAAAGATGAATGCTGTTTATAACTATTTTTACATCCAAAAAATGATAACACTATAATAAGAAATATAAGTCTTTTCCGCAGTAAGGGCATCTACTATCTCCCATAAAACATTCAACTGAATATCCCATTCTTTTTACAAGAACTGCCCCACAATAAGGGCAATACGAATCGTTTTTATACGGAATATTTCCAAGATAAACATAACTTAGACAAGATTTTGCTATTTCATATAAATGTTCAAGAAAATCGATACTGGTTGGTGGTAAATTAAGTTTATAGGTTGGGAAATAACGTGAAATATGTATCGGAATATCTCTGTTAAGATTTGATAACCATTTACATAATTCTCTAAAATCATCATAGTCAGACGTGTAATTTGGCACAGCAAGATGTGTAATTTCAACATGCACACCTTTATTAATCAAAAATTCTATGGTGTTCAGTACAGGTTTTAAACTCCCACCCAACAATCTATATTTATCCTCTGTAAACCCCTTCAGATCCACATTGGCTGCATCTATAAAATTTACTATCTCTTCCAGAGGTTTTTTATTAATATACCCGTTGGTTACCAAAACATTTTTCAACTTTTTATCATGAAATCTTTCTGCACAATCAAATACAAACTCATACCAGATAGTTGGCTCGTTGTATGTATAAGCTATACCTATAGATTTAGATTCTATTG
>JAINCL010000205.1:0-4839 GCA_036574145.1 Deferribacterales bacterium
TTTCAGCAACATCTTCAATGTTGATATATTCTCCCTCATCACCACAACCGCAAGAGCAACCCTCAAATTCATCTGAACAGCAATCGTTGGAATCGTCACAACAATCTGATCCAGAACAACAAGAATCTTTTTCATTAAAATCTTTCACATCTGTCTCCTTCTATGACATACGCCATATACATTATTAGTTTAATCAATATATATCCTAAATCAAAAGTTGTAAATAGAATTTTTAATAATCATCAAAAGAACTCATCAAAATCTTCCCAACGGTTCTTAAACAAAGGTTTTCTCTTTTCCACAAAAGCAGTCATCCCCTCTTTTTTATCGTAGCTACTAAATGCCACAGCAAATGCATTCTGTTCCAGAAGCAAAGCTTTATCGAGATCTATCTCTATACCATTATTTATAGTCTCCTTCGCCAAACCGATTGCAAATAAGCTTTTTTCATTTATATTCTTCATCATTTTTATAGCATAATCATCCAGTTCTATTTTATCTTTGAAAATCCTTGCCACAATCCCTCTACAATATAATTCACCTACCTCAACAATCTCATTTGTAACAGTCATAAACTTTACAAAATTTTCATGAACCTTTCTTGATGCAAGTACAGTGCCACCAAACGCTGGAAGAAAACCAAATTCGGTTTCGGGAAAGGCAAATTTTGTATCTTCCGTAGCTAATACAATATCTGTAGCCAAAGCAATTTCAAAAGCTGGTCCAAATACCTTCCCCGATAATTTTGATATAAAAATCTTTTTAGAGTCTTTTATAATTTTAATAAGCTCCTGCCCAAGCATTGCATACATCTTACTTTCTGTTACATCCATATTGCTCAGTTCAACAATATCATGCCCCAGACAGAAATCGTCATGATCAGAGTCAAAAACAATCAGGTTAACATCTTTTTTAAATAAATTACTTTTCAAAGACTCAATTATACTTTTTATCTTCCCCTTATTCAAAAATCCACCATCAAAATAGATTGTAAATGTTTTCAGTTCGTCATCATAGTAAGTTTTCATCATTCCACCTTATTTAATTGTTATTTTTTATTACATAATAAAAAAAATAAACCCATTTTACAAGTAAAAAAATAATTTATATTAATTTACTATATTTTCCTTGACATTTAATATTTTTATAATTAAAATTATTTTAAGATGAAAAAAGTATTAAATTCACTAAATAAAGAAAACAGTCTCTACCTATTGGAACATGCCGATAATCCGGTTCAATGGATTAGTTGGAAAGATTACAGATCCCTATCCAATATCGATAAGCCACTTTTTATCAGTATCGGTTACTCCTCCTGCCATTGGTGTCATGTTATGGCAAATGAATCTTTTAGTGATACTGAGACAGCAGATTTTTTAAATGAACATTTCATATCAATAAAAATAGATAGAGAGGAATACCCCGATCTTGATAAAAAATACCAACTTTTTGCACAACTAACCGGAAATAACGGAGGCTGGCCATTAACAATCTTTGCAGATAAAAACGCCTCACCATTCTATGCTGGTACATACTTCCCAAAAGAACAGAGATACAACCTACCCTCCTTTCTAAACATACTCAAATTTATTATACAGATCTATCAAAAAAATTACGACAAAGTAAAAAAAGTATCCGATGATTTTAATGGGATATTACAAAAATTTTATAATCAAGATGAAGTTAGAGACCATCCAAACATATTAAATGGATACAAAAAAATCTTCGATCAAGCAAATGGTGGTCTTGGCAATAATCAGAAATTCCCAAACATCCCTGTATTAAACTACCTTGCTAACTTTGCAGACACTGATGAAGAACTGTATAACTTCCTTATCAAAACAGCCGATGCTTTATCTTTATCCGGAATATTCGATCATATAGATGGTGGTTTTTTTAGATATACAGTGGATAATCAATGGAATATACCTCATTTCGAGAAGATGCTTTATGATAATGCTCAGAATTTATCATTTTTAGCTAAAATATATAATTTAACTGAAAATAGTATATACCTATTAACAGCCAGAAAAACAGCCGATTTTTTACTAAATCATTTCCTCACCGAAAATGGATTTGGTAGCTCCTTTAATGCCGATTCTCCTGATTATGATGATATCCAGAAGGAAGGATTCTACTACCTATTAGATGAACAGATTATATCTATCCTGACCCCACAGGAAGCAGATATCTTATCCAGATATACTTATTTCAATGAAAACCATATTAGATTAATTCCGGATATCGACTATCCAAACTTTTTGCTATTACAACCTATTATGGAAAAGCTCAATAGTTCAAGAAGGAAAATAAAAAAACAACCTAAATTCGATAGCAAAGTTATATTCTCATTGAATATGCTCACCTTATCAGCCCTTATCGATTTTTATGAAATATCATCAGATGACCATATAATCACGAAAATTTTAGACATTTACCAGCTCCTCATCGATAGTATGACCAAAAATAATAAGATTTACAGAATCCGCTATCAGAATAAACTTTTTGATCACCATACACTTGAAGATTATGTCTATCCAATACAGGTCTCAAGAAAACTATATGAAATAACAAAAGATAAAAACTTTTTAAAAATTATAAAAAATTTTTTATCATCTATCTCAAAATTTTTTGTAAAAGATAAAAATATATACTATAATATAGATATGGATATAATCGATTTTATGGATGATGCTGCATTTTCATCACTAGGTTTATTGAGTTATGAGCTAATCAAATTATCAGATTTTATGAGAATTGAGGAGTTTGATATCGATTATCTATTTAATTATCTATTAAAATTCCACTACAATTATCCTCTTGCAACCCCAACAATAGGCTTATTTTTACATGAATACAAAATAAAAAAGGAGGCATTATGAAAAAATTACTGTTTTCCTTAACACTCATTCTAATCTCTTCCGTCATAGCCTATTCCAACGGAGAAAAGAAAAGCTATGACAAAGCAGAAGGGTACCGAATCTCAAAAGTTTGTGCTGGATGCCATGGAACAAATGGTGCTGCCCCAGGTCATTCAATAGCGATAATCGGTGGACAAAATGCAGAATACCTTGAAAAAACCATGAAAGAATTTAGAGATGATAAGAGATTTGGAACTGTTATGAAAAAGATCGCTTTAGCTTACGATGATGAAAGAGCAAAACTTGTTGCTGCATATTTTGCCGATCAAAAATGGGTAAACACTAAAATAAAAACTGACAAAAAACTTGTAGAAATGGGGAAAAAACTTGCCCAACAATGCACAGATTGCCACGGGAAAAATGGTAAAGGGGAAGGTGAAAATCCAAGGATTGCTGGACAGCACCCTTTCTATTTAGAAACAGCTTTAATGGAGTATAAAGAGGGTAAAAGAGGGGAAAAACCGGAAATGGATCTCATTAAAGAGTTGAACGAAAAACAGATCAAAGCACTCGCAGCATATTTTGCATCTATTAAATAATGGGAGGCGATGATGAAAAGAAGAGATTTTATAAAGGTTACTTCAGCTATCGGATTGGGGTTTACCCTTAATTCCACAAATATCTTTGCTTCTGAAACCAAAAAAGAGCTTTTACCAAAAAAGGGTATAAGGGTTGTTGTCCTTGGTGGTGGATTTGGTGGAGCTACGGCAGCTAAAAATATAAAGATGCAAAACCCTAAGATCGAAGTGGTTATGATCGACCAGAATGATACATTCTACTCATGCCCAATGAGTAACCATGTTATTGTTGGGCTATCCCATATTAAAGAGAAAACTTTTAATTACCATATATTGCAGCAGACATACGGTATTAAATTTCTAAAAAAAGAGGCATTAAAACTTGATGGAGAAAAGAAGAGGCTACATTTTAATGATGGTTATATTACATACGATTATCTTGTTGTATCACCAGGAATAGGTTTTAAATATGATGAAAAGATGGGGTACACAAAAGAGACAGAAAAAATTATCCCCCACGCATGGAAAGCTGGTGAACAGACTTTAAGGCTCCATGATATGCTTAAAAACCTCCCTAAAGGTGGCTCAGTCCTACTAAGAGTACCAAAAGCTCCATATAGATGCCCACCTGGACCATATGAAAGAGCATCTCTTATTGCATGGTATCTTAAAAAATACAAACCAGGAAGTAAACTTATTGTCATAGATGCCAATGAAGATGTGGCATCAAAAACTAAGCTTTTTAAGGCTGCTTTTGCTGAACTTTATAGTGATGTTTTAGAATATAACCCTGATGTGGATGTTGAATATTTAGATGCAAATAATAAAACGTTAAAAACATCAAAAGGTGAATTAAAAGCTGATGTAATTAACTTTGTTCCAGATCAAAAAGCCAATGATACCGCATTTAAATTCGGTTTGGTACCAGAAGGGAAATTATGGGCATTTGTTGATTCATGGACCCTGGAATCTGCCTTAATAAAAGATGTATATGTTATAGGTGATAGTGCAAACAGAGGTAGCTTTGGAACAGTGCCACACTCCGGTTATATAGCCAATTCTATGGGAAAGGTTGCCGCAGATGCAATAGTTGCAAAGATAAAAGGTGCACAATCACCAAGACCTTTTATGCTAAACACATGTTATAGCATGGTAAGTGATGAGGAAGCGATCTGGATATCCACAGTATATGAATATGATGATACTAAAAAATTAACTGTTCAATCTGGGAAAGCTGGTGGAATACCAGAAAAAAGAGGTAAAATAGACAAAGAGCACCAATACAGCTGGGCAAATGCCATATGGCAAGATACATTTATGTAAAAAAAGCGGGGGGATACCCCGCTTTTTTTATTAGGTGGTAGTAAGCCGGATTCTGTTCTAAGTGGTTATTTCTCTAT
>JAINCL010000206.1:0-1449 GCA_036574145.1 Deferribacterales bacterium
CATATTCTTATAATTTTTGGAAAAAAATGATACCACACCCTCAATTTCATTATCTATTATTAAAGGTATATGACAAAATGATTTAATACCCTTACTCTTTAACTCCCCTATATAAACAGAATCTGTAGCTGTATCTATATCATTAATATAAAAGGGGGTCTTGTTTACAACTGCTCTTCCTATATACGTATTTTTTTCATCTATTTTTCTTATATTTGAAATCATTCTGAAAGATTTTATATCACCAGAATATACAATTGTCTCAAGAACATCCCCTCTTTTTCTTCTCAATACTATCAAACTAAATCTTAGATTCTCCCTAATCATATCCAAAGTTCGTTTTAATTTCTGAATTAAATCTGAAGTGGTGGCAAACTGTTTAGAGATCTCAAGTAATAGGTTCATCTCTGTTATTCTATGTATAAGAGTATCCCTTGATTCACCAACACCCAAAGTGACAAGATCTTTAAAAATATTTAAAACATTTCTTTCCCCCTTACTCGTCATATCTATATAAGAATTTATAATAATTTCAGATGCACTGGGACCAACAGCTTGGGATAACACATCCTTAGCTTTTTGTACCATCATATTTATATCAGAAGAATCCAGTTCATTTTTACTTTTACCAATATCTTCCAAAAATTTATTTATCATCTTTTTTGCAAATTCATATCCAAAAAAGTTAGTTAAAATATTTTCAACATCCTTTAGACTCATTCGTGAAGTTTTGTCATATCTCCCAATAAGGAAATGTAATCCAAGACTATCCACACAAAGCGCTGCCGTTTCTTTCTCTTCTTCATTCTGATCTTTAACCAATGTAAACAACACAATAAAAAATAGATTAAAAAACATACTCCAAAAAAGGGTATGACTCCAGGGCTCAAGCCCTTCAAGTCCAAACAAAGCGGTTGGCTTTAAGATAGACAGATTAAATAGTCCATCTTTCAAAATGGTTGCAGATATTACTCCGGCATTTGCAAGGTAAGGTATAATAAGTGTATAAAACCATACTAACAAACCTGCAAGAATACCGTAAAAGACAGCTCCCTTTGGTATCCGTTTAACAAAAAGCCCTAAAATCATTGCAGGCCCCAATTGACTGATTGCTGAAAATGATGTAAGCCCTATATCCACAAGATTAATCTTTTCTCCAATAAAATGGTAGAAAAAATAACCGAACATTATTATTAATATAATAGTTATACGCTTTAATAAAACTATGAATTTACCTATACTTTTCTTTACAAAATATTTGATAAAAAGATTAATTACAATATTATTTATAAACATATTGGTAAGACTTACCGAAGCAACGATAACCATTCCTGTAGCAGCAGCAATTCCACCTATATATGTTAAAATAAGAAGAAAATTACTCCCATCTTTCCTCAAAATATAAAGTATTGTATAGTCTGAATTATAATCACTTACTAAATAGATCTT
>JAINCL010000207.1:0-4666 GCA_036574145.1 Deferribacterales bacterium
CCCTTTGTAAGACATATTTATATCGTTAGCAATCTCAGATAATTGCCTTGTATAGATATTAAAAATATCATACCTATCAAATTCCCCAAGAGAAAAATCATCAGTCAACCTTGAGTTTTTGTTTATCTCATCATCAACGCCTAAAATATCTGAATATGTAAATCGCTCTTCAATCTCCTTAACTACTTTATTTAGTCTTCCTGTGGCATAACTTAATTCTTGAAAACGATCGAACATATTTTTTATTCTAAAATTCTCTTTGTTTTTATTTGAAATCAATTCACCTAACATACTAACAATGTAGTCTAATTGTGATAATTTTACATGTGTAAACTGCTCAGTCTTTTGTGTAGTAAAAACTTTTTCAAATACCTCATCAGCTTTTTTCAGTATCTCTTCTCTCGTTTTAGGCTTAGATTCTACTTTCACAACTTCTTTGGTAGCAGATAGATCTTTCTTGAAATCTTCACATTCATTCTCTATCGTATTAATTCTATTAATTAAACTGTCCCTATCAGATTCAGCAATATCATCTTCTACACTTTTTGAAAGCGTTGTAAGATCTTCAATGATACTTATGATCCTACCAATAACCTTTACATTAAGCTTCTTAACACCACTTCTAAATAACTCGAAAATATTCTCCAATGAATGGGCAACTTTAGATAATCTGTCAAAACCCACCATTGCAGCAGACCCTTTTATCGTATGAGCACTACGAAAAATCTCATCAAGTAGTGACCAATTCTCAATATCACCCATCAGAGTATGAAGAGCATTCATAATTATTTCAAAATGCTCCTCACTCTCTACCCTGAAAAATTCTATCAAACTCTTCTTATCTATCTTTCCCATTACAGTCACACTCTAAATTTATCAACTGCCTCTTTAAACATTTCAGATAATTGAGATAGTTTAGCAACGATCCTATTGGTATTTTTAACCTCTTCAACTGTCTCATTAGAAATACTCCTAATCTTCTTAATAGATTCAGATACCTCTTCAGCCTCTTTATTAAGATTTTCAACACCCAATGCCATATTAGATAACGCTTCTGACGATTCAACAAGCACATTATTAATATTTTTAATTGAATCACCAGCCTGTTCAATAACATCAGAACTGGACTCAATATTAATAGTACTCTCTTCAACTAATTTAACTGTTTCTGCAGTTTCATTCTGAATAGATTTAATAAGATCAGCAATCTCTTTTGTAGCTTTATTACTACGTTCAGCAAGTTTTCTAATCTCCTCTGCAACAACTGAAAAACCATGTCCATATTCACCAGCCCTTGCAGCCTCTATCGCAGCGTTTAATGCAAGCATATTCGTTTGATTGGAAATATCTGTAATCACACCGGTAATATCACCGATTGCAAGAGATTTTTCACCAAGGGCTTTAACCTTCTTACTTGCCATCTGCGAATACCTCTTAACTGTAAACATTGAATCGATTGTATTGTCAAGCAACTCCAAGGACTTAGAAGCAGTTAATGATGCATCCTTAATTATCTCGACTGTCTTCTTAGCAGCTTCATTCAGAGCTAAACTCATTTCCTTAAATTTTTCAATCTTCTCATCCGCTTCTTTTAACTCCTCTATCTGTATCTGAGCACCTTTATTAGTCTTTTCAGCTGCAACCAAAAGGCTTTCTGTGGCATCAACAATAGAGGAACCAGCTAATTTTATATCATTAATAAGTACTCTCATATTCTCTGTCATCAAATTAAAGGCATCCGCAACAGAACCAAGCTCATCAGCTGTTACTTCTGCTTCAACAGTCAAATCACCATCAGCAGCTTTTGAAACAATATCCATTAAAGAGATAACCTGCCTTTGCATCCTATCGATATCATCCTGAGTCTGTATATATTTGGTAATTCTATTTAGCATCTCATTGAACCCTTCAGCCAATTGACCAAATTCATCATCACTCTTCACTTCAGCCCTTACGGAATATTCACCCTCCATAACTTTTACCATTGCATCAGATAAAGATTTTACAGGACTCATAACTTTTCTAATATAAAAATTACCCAAAAGGATAACAATAAGCACAAACACAACAGTGGAACCTATAGCAATAAGCTGACCTTGATATATGGTACTTAATACATAATTTTTGTTTTTTAACATTCCAACTATTCCAGACAACCTATTTAATTGAAATTTACCAAATGAGGCAAGATATACTTCACCTTGATATACCACCTCACCTTCGAATTTATCATCTTTAGCCAACTTATCCTTAATCTGATCATATAGCTCTTTAAACTGTTTCTCTTCTCCCACCAGCGATTTATCACCAAACACAGGAGACATCAATACAATACCATCTTTATCAAAAAGTATAGGAAATCCCCTCTTACTCAATGAATTTTCACCAACATGACAGGAAGCACAAGCAGTTTGAGGTTTATGGGACTTATGTCTTGTATAAACAACATTTAAAGGTAATAAGAACTTCTGACCGTGTATAAAAATAGAAGCTACTCCCACAATTTTGTCACCTTTCATAACAGGAGCATAGTAAACAAAATAGGGGAACTCTTTTGTAAGGTAAGGCTCTACATAAACCACACCTGCTTTTAATTTCTCAATATCTATGAATATCTCAGAAAAATCAGGTATCTCTTCCTTCATCTTACTAACTTTAGCAAATGCTTTATAATTAACATCCACAACAGCTACACCATCTATATCTGGGTTCTCCTCCATAACTTTTTTCAAATATTGCAATGTGTTAATATTTTTACCATCAATAATCTCATCAGCCAAAAAATAAGCAGAGCTTATAATTTTTACTTTATCTTTTAACGGGTTATCTTTTGTTTTACTAATGGAATCGTTAAAAGTTAATATCCTGGTAGCTAAATCATCATATACAAAATCAACTTGCTTATTTTTGGCACTTGTATAAATGATATAACCAGAAACAAATGATGCTATAAATGTTATAACAATTACAAAGATAACAAACTTTGTAACGACACTTTTTTTAACTTTCCCCTGCATAACCTGCTCCTATTTATCTTTTATTTAAAATTAATTCTATATCCAAAATATTTAATTTCTTGTTATCCATAATTATTCCATAATCTGAAATAAATTCATCCCCTTCCAGAATATCTTTCTCATCATAAACTTCAACCACATCAATAACTTGATCAACGAATAATCCTACATTCTCATCTTGAAATGATAATATTATATAACAACTTTCATTAGATTTCCTAACATCATAAATATTAAAAATAGTTCTAATATCATATATAGGAATTACATTACCTCTATGATTTATTAAACCAAGTAAAAAATAAGCACTATTAGGTACTGGATATAATGCTTTAGGCTCTGTAATCTCTACAACAAGGGGTAGATCAATTAAAAACTCCTCTTTCCCAACTTTAAACCTTAGAAACCTCATAAAAGGTTTCTTTACTTCATGAATAGGTTTACCTGAAGCCATTTTTATAAGAAGATCTTCTATCACTTAGCAAACCTCTTTACTACATTTAAGATCTGTTCCTCAGTCACAGGCTTTACAATATATTCATCTGCCCCCTGTTTCATCCCCCAAAATCTATCGCTCTCTTGATCTTTTGAGGTTATAAGTACTACAGGGATATCCTTTGAAAATTCATCTTTTTTAATTTCTCTACAGATCTGAAATCCGTTCTTTCCCGGCATAACCACATCAAGAAGTATGCAATTAAATCTTTCAGATTTTATCTTTTCCAGTGCCTTTTCACCATTTTCTACAGCTGTTACATCATAGCCTGCACTAACAAGCACCTTTCTAATAAATTCTCTTTCTGTGATACTATCATCAGCCACCAAAATTTTCATATCTCACTCCTATTTATCGAATTTTATGAAATTAGTCATCACCAAAGCTCCAAGTATAGATTTCACAAATCTTTTATTGGAACCAAAAAATGAAAGTATTTTACCCACAGTATGCTTACCATCACACAACGACAATAATCTTTTTTCGAAATCTGTAAGTAATGATGTATCTTTATTATGATAAAATGGAATTATATTATCATCAAATATAATTTTATTAATCTCTGCCTGTTCCTCTATGAATCCTGAATAGTGCTTTATCAAATTATCGGTATGTATCCACACCTTTGCTTTGTAATCATTTGGGATATCTATTTTATTCACATAGTATACAGCATCTTCCATAGATAATGCAGAGTTTAACAAATCCATAATGTAGCTTATAAAGGTCTTTTTGATAATCTCTTCCTTACAATTCATACCTTTTAATTGTTCATAAAGCTCAGTAAAATTATCAACCTCCAATAAACATACGTTAAAAACATCCTGAAATAACTCGAAAATCCCTTCTATCTTTTTACCGTTATACCACCCATAAACCAAAACACCATTGTCATAATAAAATGTATACTGTTCAGAGGCATTAAAAATAACAATTTCACCTGAATCTTCAGCACTAATCAATTCCAAAATCTTATTAATATCTATCTTATCACCCTTTACATCACTAATCATATATGCAGTTTCTAGTCGTAGGTATTTCTCAATATAACTTTTAATAAATGGAGAGATAGATTTTTCAACTTTGCTTACAATTATATCTATCGTGTTATTCTGCTTCCCCAAAGCCTGCGATTCAACAACTTCACTATCCA
>JAINCL010000029.1:0-8088 GCA_036574145.1 Deferribacterales bacterium
ATACTCTCAAAAAAATAATCTAAAGGTGCATACGGCAGAATGTAGTGAACCAGATCTGTCATCTCCACCCCACCATCTACCTCTTTAAATATATGTTGATGATGCCAAAATTTATACGGACCAAACCGTTGTTCATCAACAAAAAAATAAGGCTCCTCAACATGTGTTATTTCAGTAATCCACTTTATAGGGATATTTAATATGGGTGAGACTCTATACTCAATAACCATACCAGAATACATTTTCGATGAAACAGGAGAAACCACAACAAAGTTCAACCATTCTGGGGTTATTTTAGAGAGATTTAACGGTGATGAGAAAAAATCCCATATCTTATAGATCTCACCTTTTATATTTTGTACTCTTTTTAAGGTTAGTAGTTTCATCCCAATTTCAATAGGAAAGGGAAAAGATCCGTTAAAAAAGAAACTATCTTTGTAAGTGAACCGGAAAGCATAAGTATCCCTATAAATATAAGAAATAATCCAGAAACCCTCTCAACCCAAATCACATATTTGGAAGCCTTTTTGATACTGGCAATAATAAAGCCAAGAGCTAAGGCTGAAATAAGAAAAGGGATCCATAACCCCAAAGAATATACAAAGAGCATAAAAATACCTTTATAAACGGTATCCCCTGTGGATGCCAGAGACAATACACCTGCAAGAATCGGTCCAACGCATGGTGTCCAGCCTAACACAAACGCAACACCCAAAAGGAATGCCTCAACAAAAAATGGGGCGTTTATCTTCTTATAATTCCATTTTTTCTGGACAAGCAACTTATTGATTTTATACAAGCCAACAAGATGAATACCTAAAACTATAACTGTAACACCAGCAACTTTTTCAAAATAGAATCTGTATTCATTTAAAAGTTTTCCCACTTCTGTTGCCGTAGCACCCAAAGCCACAAAAACAAGTGTAAAACCGAGACCAAAAAAAACAGCACCAAAAAATGCCTTTAACCTTGCCCCTTTACACCCTTGCGTTGTCAAACAATCTATACTCTCACCTGATATAAATGATATATAGCCGGGTAAAAGTGGTAACACACAAGGTGATAAAAATGTCAATACTCCAGCAAGGAATACTCCCAATAACGTTATATTATCCATAAGAACCTCCTATGACATCAAATGGCGCAAAGATAATATATTTATTAAACAAACCTTGTCAAGCACCATTTAATTTATCAATAAACCAATTGTTTTATATCTAATAGTTGACTCTCTACCCTCTCAACAGCTTTTTCACCTTCTTCTATAGCCTCTTTACCAAGATGAAAATCGAAAAGACTAAAGTGACCAAGTTTCGGAGCTATCAGTAGATCAGGTGGATCCCCTGCAAGCCTACTTCTACTTATACGAACCTGCATAATGTGAATACTTGTTGTCAATACCTCTATCAATGTAGGCAAATCAGTATTTTCCGACTTTTCTTTGCTTCCATTGATATTGAATCTCTCTTTCATTTTATGCAACCATTCACCTACTTTACCAGTATTTATACCTATTGCAGGAAGTAATCTTTTATCCTTATTGTTTATTTTATCAACTCCAAGATCAACCGCAATAACAATATCCGCACCCATAGCTCTTGCAAGTGAAACTGGCACAGGATTGACAAGCCCTCCATCAACTAAGAGCATATCCTCGTATATATAAGGGGTAAAAAAACCTGGTAACGATATAGATGCACGAACTGCATCCACCAAGAACCCCTTCTTGATCCATACCTCTGAACCATTAGTCAGGGATGTAGCAACAGCACCAAATAATAAAGGCAAATCTTCTATCTTTTTATCTGCAAAGTTATCTCTATAAAAATCTATAAGTTTCTCACCCTTAAAAATTCCACCATAAAAACTTATATCAAGAAAAGATAACACTTTTTTTAAATCTAAACTCAACACCCATTTTTCAAATTTATCAATTACACCTGCGGCATAGGCACCACCTACAAGAGCACCAATAGAAGTGCCACAAACAATATCCGGTTTTATACCATACCTTTCCAATGCTTTTAAGATCCCGATATGAGCCCATCCTCTTGCTGAGCCACTTCCCAAAGCAACCCCTATCAAAGGTTTTTTAGATCTTTTCCCCATAAAAACTCCATAAGTTTTAAATTTCATCATCCTATAATACAATATTTATCTATGTTTGTCATCTATTTTATAAATTTCAACTATCTGATGAACTTTTCATAATAATGCTTATCATGAAACTGTATACTAAAACTGTAAAATATTTTTGACATTTAAAAATAATTTTGATAGGTTTTAACTATAATATTTTAGAGGTGCAAAAAATGAAGAAAAAGAAACTAATTGTGGCAGTTATAGGGTTAGCAATTTTTGCAATAATAATAGTTATCATGCTATCAGGTTTTAATCAAAATACGGTTTATTATATTGAAGTCCATGAACTTTTGAAGGAACCTCAAAAATATAATAAAAAAGGTATCAGAATAAGTGGTAATGTTTTAAATGGATCTGTTAAAAAAGATGAGATTAATAAACATCTTGAATTTGTTATGACAGATAAAACAGGAGCAAAGATGAACATTATCTACAACGGGATAATCCCTGATTCCTTTAAGGAGGATATACAGGTGATTGTAGAGGGTCGTTACAATGAACAGACCAATAATTTTACTGCCAAAACCCTCTTAGTTAAATGCCCTTCTAAATATGAAGCAGAAGTAGAAAAGAAATAAATTAGTAAATAAATTGAGGTGTATATGGGTAAAATAGGTTTTTTATTTCAATTCTTTGCGTTTTTAGCAGGATTAGCAGCTTTATACTTTTATGGAACAAATTTAAAAGATGGTAACGACACGAAAGATAGATATGGTAAAATATCTTTAATTGTTCAAACATTATTACTTACTATATCTTCTATAGTACTTGTAATTGCCCTTGCAAAAAGCGATTTCTCCTTAGAGTATGTTGCACAATACACAGATAAAAGCCTACCATTTATATACAAAATTAGTGCTTTTTGGGCTGGTCAAGCAGGTTCATTACTATTTTGGGGATGGTTGATATCGATCTTCGGATTAATTGAGATATTCAGGATTAAAAACTATTCCACAAGCTACAGGTCATCTGTTTTCTTCATATTGACGATAACAACTACTTTTTTTCTACTGTTAACAAATTTTATCACAAATCCATTTAAAGAGCTCGATTTCGTTGTACCTGATGGGAATGGCATGAACCCATTACTTCAAAACCCAGGTATGCTCTACCATCCCCCAACACTGTATTTCGGTTTTGTTGGTCTAACATTACCTTTTGCACATGCTTTTGCAAGTTTAATTGTTAAAGATGTAAGTAATTTTTGGGTAAAAAACGTTAGAAGCTGGACACTAATTTCGTGGGTATTTTTAACAATTGGTATAGTACTTGGTGGTCAATGGGCATATGTTGAACTTGGATGGGGTGGTTACTGGGCATGGGACCCTGTGGAAAATGCCTCTCTACTACCATGGATTACAGCCACCGGATATATTCATTCTGCAATAATGTATGAAAAAAGAAATAAACTAAAGCTATGGACATATATACTTTCCTGGCTAAGTTTTGAGCTTTGTATCTTCGGAACTTTTCTAACAAGAAGCGGTGTAATAGATTCTGTTCACAGCTTCGGCAAATCTTCACTTGGCGTATTCTTTGTTCTATTTATCATTTTATCCACTGCAATCTTCTTTTATCATTTATTTAAAACTAAAACTAATTTAGATGAGGATTCAGAAATACATCTTATATCAAAAGAGGGAACATTCTATATTTCAAACTGGCTATTTTTCGGTCTAATGTTTGTAATATTCTTTGGAACAACAATGCCAATCTGGACGCAATTTCTATCTAATAAGCTGACCGTAGGTGTATCGTATTATAACAAAGTATCAACTCCATTTTTCATGGGTATTCTTATATTAAGTGGATTAGCCCCTTTAATGCCATATTCACAATCATCATTAAAAGAGGTCATTAAAATATCTATCCCTTCAGCAATTTTTGCTATTGTATGCTCAATAGCTATGTATTTTATGGGTTACAAAATGATTATACCTTTACTACTTTTTGCATTTACATTCTTTTCATTTTTTACAATAGTTATACAACTTATAAAATCATTAAAATCTGGTGTCATAAGTGCAATTTTTAAAAATAGAAGATATTATGGTGCATTGGGAACACATTTAGGGGTTGTGGTTATTGCCTTTGCAGTTATAGCTTCATCATTTTATAGATATGAAATAGAAAAGGTTGTCAAACCTGGCGAAACCTTTAAATTTGGACCATATACCCTACAAGTTGGTAATTTTAATGTTGAAGAAAAGCAGAATTATGTATCTGTGATGACCCCAACAAGAGTTTTCAAGAATGATAAATATATTGTTACCATCGTACCTGAAAGAAGATTTTATAGAAATAATCAGGAGGCTTTTGCAGAGGTTGGTATATATACCATTGCCACTGGTGATCTCTACCTAATTCTTGCATCATACTCTATGAATGAAAATGTGATAGGGTTACAGGTAGTATGGGAGCCATTTGTGGTATGGATATGGATAGGTTGTGCAATAATGGTACTTGCCACACTACACGGAGCATTCAGCAGAAAAAATGAGTAGTTTTATAAGTATAGAAAATTTGAGAAAAAAATATGGTGAAAATGAAGCTTTAAAAGGGGTCACCTTCTCACTGGAAGAGGGTGATTTTCTTTCTGTTTTTGGACCAAACGGTGCAGGAAAAACCACACTATTAAAACTATTATCTGCTCAAACCCGTCCAACAAGCGGATTTATAAAATATAATGATAAAAGAATCGATGAATTAACTGACGATTTTAGAAGTAAATTTGGTGTTATTTCCCATCAACCTTTTTTATACGAAAATCTCCCTGCGGTAGAGAACTTGAAGTTTTATGGAAAACTCTACGATATAAAAAATCTTGAAGATAGAATTAAAGAGGTATTGGAACTTGTAGAACTTTACAATAGAAGGAAAGATCTTGTTAGAAACTATTCAAGAGGGATGCTCCAGAGATTATCAATAGCAAGAGCATTAATACACAACCCCGATATTATATTCCTTGATGAACCATATACTGGATTAGATCAACATGCTTCAAACATTTTAACCAATATACTCAAATCATTATTTAAAGATAAAAAAACTATTATCATGGTCACCCATAATTTAATGAAGGGATATGAACTTTCCTCAAAATTAGCCATAATTAAAAACGGAAATTTAAAATTTTTCAGGAATAAAAATGAAGTCGAAGATTTTGAATTTGAAGACATATATTTATCAATCATTTCAGAGGAACAATGAAATATTTTAAAACGATCTTTAACATTGTTGAAAAAGATATAATACTGGAACTAAAAGCTAAAGAAGTAATCAACTCTATGCTTATTTTTGCTCTCTTGGTGGTAATCGTATTTAGTTTTATTTTTGAACCTGGAGCAGATTATAAAATCGATATAGCAGCCGGTATTCTATGGATGGCTATAATCTTTTCAGGTATTTTAGGTCTTAATAAATCTATGATGAACGAAGTAAACGGTGGCAACCTAACCGCACTCCTACTTGCCCCAATCGACAGAAGTGCCATCTTCTTCGGGAAAACCTTTTCAAATTTTGTTTTTCTTCTTTTTATGGAACTAATAACAATACCTATATACACCATCTTTTATGACATCTCACTACTTAATAACTTCATCTATAACCTCATCACTTTACTCCTTGGGACTTACGGCTTTTCTCTTTTAGGAACCCTTTTTTCCATAATCTCTGTTAAATCAAGGACACGGGAAGTGATGTTGCCTATTCTACTTCTCCCTTTGATAATCCCTTTAATACTTGCAGCTATACAAGCAATGAACATATTCATCAAAGGTGAAGATATAGTAGAATCATATAAATGGTTGCATCTTCTAACAGCATTTGATATAATATTTACAGTTGTAATATACTTAATATTTGAATATGTTATAGAGGAATAATGATTATGGAGAAGATCAACAGATTTATCGATATTGCAGTTATAGTTCTTATACCTGTAGCACTTTTTTACGCATTCATCTATGCACCCATCGAAAAAGAGATGGGGGTAATACAGAAAATATTCTATTTTCATGTGTCATCTGCATGGATAGCATTTTTTGCTTTTTTTATAACATTCCTTTGTAGCATCCTTTTTCTTGCTACCAACAATTATCTCTTTGACGACATAGCCGAATCATCATCAGAAATAGGAATAATATTCTGTACAATTGTCTTAATAACAGGACCTATATGGGCAAAACCTGTATGGGGTGTATGGTGGACATGGGATCCAAGATTGACCACAACTCTTATCTTATGGTTCATCTATATAGGTTATATTATGTTGAGAAAATTTGTAGAGGAATATGATAAAAGAGCAAAATTTTCAGCAGCATTAGGTATTATCGGATTTATCGATGTACCGATAGTTTTTTTATCGATTAGATGGTGGAGAACCATCCACCCAAATGTTCTTCAACAGGGTGGAGGTGGCTTACATCCAGATATGAAAACGGCACTCATTGTGGGTGTAATTGCATTCACATTTCTATATATCAGTATGTTAATCAAAAGGACTAAGTTAGCTTATCTATTTAGAAGATTAGAAAATTTAAAATCATCACAGGGAGTATAAAATGAAAAATATCGAATTTCTTGTAGCTGCATATTCTATAATATGGATTTTGCTTGGTATATATTTTTTTAGACTTGGTGGAAAAATGAAGGAGCTTGAATCCAAATTAGAGCAGATTGAAGAGACGATAAAAAAATAAAACACCAAATATCTTTATTTTTTGTAGCAATATCGATTTTTTATATTATAATCTATTTATGGATACCTATGAACCCTTAAAGAAAATTTTCTATGTAGCTATTGAAGCATCCCATCCATTAAACATTGTCCAAAATTATATATCACATCTACATAACATTATGAGCAATAACAGATTTGAGAATATCTTTTTAATAGGTTTTGGAAAATCATCTACACAGATGGCAAAGCCGATTTTGTCTGAATTTGGGGATATTATTAATAGCGGTGTACTGATTACAAAGTATGAACATAGAGAAAAAGAGCTGATTTGGGAAAATCTCAAGATCTATGAAGCTGGTCACCCTCTCCCCGATGATAACGGTATTAAAGCTACAAAAAAGATCATAAACCTACTAACACAAACAGGTAAAAACCTTATCATCACACTTATCTCTGGAGGAGGCTCTGCCCTTTTGGTTTCTCCAATGGATGGTATAACTCTAATGGAAAAGCAGATCACCACAGATCTATTACTTAAAGCAGGAGCAGATATCTTTGAACTAAATACGGTCAGAAAACATATCTCAAAAGTAAAAGGTGGTAGGCTTGCTGAAATGGCTTACCCTTCAAGGATTATCTCGTTAATAATATCTGATGTACTTGGTGACAAACTTGATGTAATAGCTTCAGGTCCCACTTCTCCTGACACCAGCAGTTATGAAGATGCGAAAAAGGTCTTAGAAAAATATGATTTAATTGATAAAGTCCCAATTTCTGTTTTAAATGTCATCAAAAAAGGTTTAAATGGTGAATTAAAGGAGACACCAAAACCTGGGGAGGATATATTTAAAAATGTAGAGAATAATATCATCGGCAGCAATAAACTTTCCATTGATGCTGCTAAAAAATATGCAGAAACTTTGGGATTTACCGTTGAAATAATCACCACAGAATTGATTGGTGAAGCAAAAGAAGCTGGAAAATATCTTGCTAATATTGCAAAAGGGTATTTAGAAAAACAGTATGACAAACCGCTATGTCTATTATCGGGTGGAGAAACCACGGTTAATGTCAAGGGTGGAGGCAAAGGGGGAAGGAACATGGAACTTGCCCTATCATTTGCCAAGGAAATAGATGGAATAAAGGGGCTGTCCCTCCTTTCTGCCGGTACAGACGGAACCGATGGCCCCACTGATGCTGCTGGAGCAATAGTAGATGGTAACACAATTGCAGAAGCGAAATTGCAAGGTCTCAAACCTGAAATC
>JAINCL010000030.1:0-1901 GCA_036574145.1 Deferribacterales bacterium
TGATGATTCCCGTCAAATTAAAGAACTTTTGAAATTAGGGTATTTCGATTACCTTTTTTTTGATTATAGTGAAGATGAATTGGCTTTATCAATCTTAGATGCAATAGAAAATAAAAGGGCATTCGAAAAGATCAGTATGATGGCTGCAGAACTTGGAGAGACCAATAGAAGATTATTGGAAAAGAATAGAGAGATAGAAAAGGATAAAAAGTTATTACAGGATCTGTTAAATAAATTTAGGTTATTAAATAACTTCCTTATGGAGATAAATAATATAAATAATATAGAAACTATAGGTGTAAAAGTTATCGAATATTTAGCAAAGGAGTTTATTGGACATAAAATAATCTTTACAAAGATCGATGATTTTAAAGAATATGTTGTTTCCGTTTATGGGAACGGACTTGATTCTTTGAAAAATAGAATTTGGGATCTCAAGGATCTAAACTCTACCCCTTGGGCTGAATCTATTTTAAGAGCCAAAGTGGTTGTGGATATCCCTTATCCACTTGACGATGTTTGGTATGTCAATACCGATTTAGCATCTGTAATGCCTGGAGGTTTTATAAAATTTCCGATATCCTATAGCTCAGATACTTATGGGAGTATTGTATTATCATACGAAAATGATGAGAAATTTTTTAGAGAGGACCAACTATCTTTTATAAAACAGATTTTAGAACTTGTGGGGATAAGATTGTATAATATCTCCATTACCGAAAAGTTATCTAAAACAATTGAGCAATTGAAAGATCTCCAAAGTCAAGCCATTGAGAAGGAGAAGCTATCCACATTGGCTAAAGTTGCTGTGAGTGTTAATCATGAGATCAACAACCCTCTATGTGCAATATCTTTAAATACTGAATTAATAAAAAGAAAATATAAAGATGATGAGTATATACAGAAGGTAACCGATGCAATTTTGAAAAATGTCATAGTTATTAATAAGATTACCAATAAATTTGCAAATCTGAGAAAGGTTTCCTTCAAAGAGTATCTCCCTGGTATCGAGATGCTGGATTTGGGGGATGATTAATAATTCGTCTCTGTACTAAAGTTTTTTTTAATCGAGACGATTTAGTTCTTATGAAAAGGGTTATTATAGCAGTATTTTTATCTTTTTTTCTTATAGTTTCCTGTTCAGGTAAGAAGGATGAGCCTAAGGTGAAGGATAATATAACTGCAAAAAAGCCGATGGCTCCCATTGCAGAAGCTCAGGATATTAAGATTGATGAAGGTAATAAATATTTTTTGAATGGGAATTTTGAAAAATCTATCGAATATTATTCCAAGGCCCTTGATGAAAATCGAAGTGTTGCATACTACAATATAGGTGTGGCATACTATCTCTTGGGAAGATATGAGGAAAGTGAAAAATATTTTAGGCAGGCTATAGATGTCAAAAACGATCTGAAGGATGCTTATGTAAATCTTGCTGTTACCCTATTAAGACAAAAAAAGGTTGGAGAAGCTGTAGAAGTTATTTCTAAGATAGAACCCACCAATGCGAAAGAGTATCAGATAATGGCAGAAATATATACTATTGCAAGAGATTATCCTAAAGCTTATTACTATTTTAAGAAGTTTAGCAAATCAAAAGATCCTTTACCTTCAGGGTTCATCAATTATGGGATTTTTCTAAAGGCGATGGGTGATAATGATAAAGGTGATAAGATCTTAAATGAGACCATTAAAAAACTTGAATCATCAGAGTTTAAAGATTATGAGGATTTTTATCAACTTGCCGTCGGTTATTTTGCCTTAAAGATGTATGATAAGGCTATTTTAAATGCAAAGTATGCTATAAATCTTAAAAAGACCTATGAAGCTTTGGAGATAATGGTTAAATCTTACGAAGCAATTGGTAAATACGGTCTTGCAGCTTTGGCAGCTGAGAGTAT
>JAINCL010000208.1:0-1284 GCA_036574145.1 Deferribacterales bacterium
AATATTTCTGCTATCCCTTGTATGAAGAGTAATAAAAAACCTATAAACATGAAAGTTTTAAATGGATATATAGGTATCTGCCATACTGACATAGATTGTTCTCTCATTTCCCAAGATTGAGCAGCAAAATCGTAAGAAACTTTTAGGCATATCAATATGAATGGCAAAAAGAATATGGTATATCCTATTAAATCTAAAATAGCTTTCTTTTTTGGTGAAAGATAAGCATAAATGATATCTATCCTAACATGTGCTTTGTGTTTTAAAGTATATCCGAAACCGAGTAAAAACATTACAGCATAGAGCATGTAACTTAAGTCAAATCCCCAAACCGTAGGATTTGAAAAAACTTTTCTACTTATTACTTCATATAGAACAACAAAAATAAGTATATAATGAATCAGTCCGATCGATTTACCTACAATTTCTTGGAGTGATTCGACAACTTTTACAAAACCTTTCATTTAAACCCCCATAATATTTTGAAATTAGGTTTGCCCATATTAGCTGGGCAAACCTAAGTTAGTATTATTCAGTCATATTTCCTTTAATGTATTCTTCATATGGATAAGCTGATACACCTTTTTTGATATTTTTCCATTTAGAATATAATTTAATAAAATTCTCTTGAGAATCTAACACCTTCTTGACATCTGGATTTTTAGCTTTAAGTTCATCGAGGTAATGTTTGGTTGTTTTTCTAAGTTCAATTAAAGTCTTATTGTTGATCCTATTAAATTTTATACCATCTTTTTGGTACTTTTCAATATGTACAGCATTTTGATATTCGCTATTGGCTATTTCCCAAAGCTGAGTTTCTCTTGCTGCAATCCTAAGGATTGCTTTTTGTTTAGGTGATAAAGAGTCCCAAGCTTTTTTGTTCACAATAAACATATTTTGACAAGATACTTGGTGCCATCCTGGGACCATTGCATTTTTTGCGATTTCCTGAAAACCTAAAGGGTAGGTTGCATAAGGTGTACTGAATTCTGCTGAGTTGATAACACCTCTATCAAGAGCCAAGTATATTTCTCCACCTGGTAATGGAGAGACGCTAACACCTAATTTTTTTAGGATATCTGCAGTCCAGCCTACAGTTCTTACCTTCATGCCAACGAGATCTTTCATATCTGTGGCAGGTTTTTTTGTAAAGAAACCTAATTCTTGCCCTGGGTTACCACCTATTAATGGTACAAGTCCAAATTTACCATAAAGCTCCTCAGCAAGTTTCATACCTTCATGCTCAAGCCATATTGTATATTCCAGTGAATTTAAACCGAAGGG
>JAINCL010000209.1:0-6568 GCA_036574145.1 Deferribacterales bacterium
AAATAACCGATATAAAGGCCAAATGCACTTATGGTATATAAAGCTATTTTTAATACTCCTGAAGGATTAAAAAATACCACTTTGTCAACTTTTAAATATAAAAAAATCAAAGGTATCAACAAGATAATAGATTGAACAACATAAAAAAATCTATACCACCATTTATAATAAAAACTTCTCATTATCTTATCATCAGCTAATAAGCTATGGATAAAGCAATAAAAAATTGTATATAAAATTAAATGATTATACATACATTATATAAAAAGATCTTCCGATAAATTAAAAAGCTTAGAGATTGCTGGTACATGGGTTGACATGTCCAACGAGTATTCATTTACAAAATAAGTGATATGCTGCTCCAGAACATGGTCATCTAACTCTTGTGAATAAAATTTACAAAATTCTTTTGAATTATCGAAATATTCAAATGAGTAGCTGATTGAATCCTGGATTAATCTTTTTGTCTGATGGGCATATTCCAGTAGATCTTTTTTTATTGCAATTGCACCAAGCGGAATCGGTAATTGGTAGTTTTTTTCCCAAATTTCACCTAAATCTAAAATCTTATTTAACCCTATATTTTCGTATACAAACCTACCTTCATGAATTACTATACCAGCTTCTACATTTTCCTTCAAGATAGCATCAAAAATTTTATCAAATCTCATTTCTACAAAACTGTAATCATCACCGAAAAAGTGTTTAAACAGATAAAAAGCTGTGGTATGTTTACCAGGCATCGCTATCTTTTTACCTTTAAGTTGGGGAATATCATTCAATTTTTTCGATACAATGATTGGACCATTTCCATGTCCCAAAGCACCACCAGATGTAAGAATTTTATAATCTTGGGAAATTTCAGGGATTACCCCATAAGATACTTTTATAATATCAAACAATCTATCTAAAGCATATCTATTTAACTGCTCCACATCTTCCAATATAAAATCGAAATTATAAGATGTTTTAATTAAATTTCTCATTATTGGTCCAAATATAAATATATCATTCGGACATGGTGATATTGCAACTTTAAATGTCATACAGATTATACCTAATTACTTGGTAAACTTGGTATCTTACCAAGTAAATATTTGAGATCATCATCAAGAAATATCAATCCTGCTCCAACAAAAGTAGATTTGGTGTTTTTATTTAATATATCGTCATAACCAGCTGTAAAATAGATATTTTTTGTTATATTATATTGCCCTTTAACTTTTATATGGGGGTCTCTGGTTGAATTTTTTGTACCAAAATCGTATGCATCTACAGAAACAACAACCTTATCTTTATATTTTTCTGAATATTTTGATGTTTTATAATGAGCAAATGGATAGTAATCAGCACCCACTCCAAATTCAGATTCCATTAGACCTATCCTTAAATCCACCACATTCATAAATCTTTTGGCAAATTGTGCAATAAAAGTTAAGCTATTTTCTTTACGAGTCGTCTCAGTATATGTTTTGTTAGTACCACTTGCTCCATATGGTGAATCACCACTCCATGTGGTATGGGTGGTTGTGGATTTCCCATCTGGATTGGAAGCTATACCTAAGAGGTAATATTTATCAGGTTTAGGCTGTATTTTCAGTTTAAAATAACCTTTACTCTCACCTGTATCGAGTAGTTTTTCACCTTCAAAGTTGAGATAGAACTTAAATTGATCCATTTTTGTGAAAAGATTTCTAACACCTTTTAAAGTCTCATTTATATTTTCTACAGTTTGGTTATCGTTAACTAACTTCCCTATACTACCTTCCCCTTTATTTATCTTATCAGTAATGCTATTAATATTATCCACAGTTTTTTCAAGTTTTGCTGTAACATTTTTTATATTCTTGATACTATCTTCTAAATTATCTTTAGAACCTGTTACCAAACTATCGATATTACCTGTAATATTATTGACTTTTCCAGCAATCTGAGGTGTCTGCTCTTTTAAAGTTTGTGAAACATCTTTGAGGTTTGCAAGGAGCTGATTAATATTTTCCTGATTATCAGTGGCCATACTTTTAACAACTACAGTTATCGCTTCAATATTCTTCACTATATTGTTTATTCGTGCCTCGTTATATGCCATAATAGATTTTAATGCATCTGTAGTTTGTCTGATATTATCAAGTGTGACTTTCATATTCTCTTTACCTTCATCTGTAGCAAGGACCTCTTTCAAGGATGAAGTTATCGCTTTTATATCATCAGCGATCTCTCCAAGTTTATTACCAAGCTGATCAAAATCTGTTGTTTCCTTTGAATCTTTTATAATTGCATCTGCAGCAAGATACTCATCAGATGGGGCCCCCACCTCTTCCAACTCTGCAAATTTTTCACCTAAAAAACCGGTGGAACGAACAACTATTCTGACATTTTTAGGTATTTTATATTCATCTTTAACAAGAATTTCTACTTTTACTTTACCATTTTCAAGCCCGATACTTTTTACTTTACCTATATCAACACCCTTATATTTCACAATTGCATCTTTATTTAGTCCAGCAGCATTGTTTAAATACCCTGTTACAGTATAACCTTTATCTTTTCCAAAACTGAAATCACCAACTTTTGTGGTCATATACCCTAAAATTATCATTGAAACTATCACAAATAAGCCAACCTTAGCTTCTAAACCTAACTTCATCTTACCCCCTTAAAACATTTTAATCGGACCATCTTTAGATCCGTTTATAAATTGAACCACGTAGGGATTGTCAGAATTTTTAAATTCCTCTTTAGTGGTATTTAAAATAGTTTTACCATCATATATCATTGCCATATAATCGGCAATTTTAAAAGCGCTATCTATGTCATGGGATATTACCACAGATGTTATATTTAATTTTTTTTGTGTAGAATAGATCAGATCGTCAACAACATCTTTCATTATGGGATCAAGCCCTGTCGTTGGCTCATCATACAAGATAATCATTGGTTCAAGTACTATTGCTCTTGCAAGCCCTACCCTTTTTCTCATACCTCCAGAAAGTTCAGATGGCATCTTATTTTCCACATTTGTAAGACCTACAAGCTTTAATTTTTCTAATACAAGCTCTTTAATCTGACTTTCTTTTAACTTAGTATGCTCCCTTAATGGGAAAGCGACATTTTCATATACAGTCATAGAGTCAAAAAGTGCAGCATTCTGGAAAAGCATACCAAATTTTTTTCTAACATTTACTAATTCCACTTTAGAGGCTTTTGTAATATCTACCCCATCTACAGTCACCTCTCCTGAATCTGGCAGTATCAATCCCATCATCTCCTTTAACAATACAGACTTACCGGTTCCCGATGGACCAAGTATAACAGTAATACCACCTTGAGGTATTTTAATATTTATACCTTTATGTACCTCATGTTTACCAAATTTTTTATAAACATCTTTTAGTTCTATAATTACATTCTCATCACTTATCATAATCTACCTAAAACATGAAAGCTGTTAGTATATAGTCAAACACAAGTATCAAAACACATGATAATACAACCGATTCTGTAGTAGCTTTACCAACCCCTTCAGCTCCACCACCAACATTCAAACCCTTATAACATCCCACCAGTGTTAATATAACACCAAAAACCAAAGACTTGACCATACCATTATAAAGATCAGTCAAATCTACATACTGGTACATATATTGCAAATATAATGTTTTGTTTATTCCAAGAATTTCAACACCAACAAAATAACCACCCACAACACCACAAAATACTGCTATACTATTCAATAATGGCATAACAATAACACCAGCAAGAATCCTGGGTGAAACTAAATATTGTACAGGATCGACGGCAAGTGAATGTAAGGCATCAATCTGTTCGGTAACTTTCATACTGCCTATCTCAGCTGTGATGGCTGAACCAGCTCGTGCAGCAACCATTATAGCACTCAAAACAGGCCCCAGTTCCCTTGCCATACCAAGCCCTACAACTGTCCCCACCATGTACTCTGCCCCAAATTTATGAAATCCTATATAACTTTGGAATGCAAAAACCATACCGGTAAATGTTCCTGTCAAAATTATAACAGAGATGGAATTGGCTCCAATAAACTCAATTTGTTTGAAAAGCTGTTTCCATCTAAAAGGTGGTCTGAATAACCAAATTACCGAATCTATAAACAGTAGGAAAAGTTTCCCAGATCCCATTGCCATATTTAAAATAGGTGATCCAATAAGTGAAAGTAATCTATCCATTCTTACCTATGTATATCCTTGTAATTCTTGATGAGATGTTAGTCAGAATTTCATACGATATTGTTGAACAGAGAGAAGCTATTTCATCAGCTCTAATATTATCCCCCATAATTTCAACTTCACTGTCATACAAAGCCTCTGGAAGATCCGTTATGTCCACCATTGTCATATCCATACATATCCTGCCGATTATAGGGTATCTTTTTCCTGCGATGAACACTTCTCCTCGATTGGAAAGTAACCTATTATATCCATCTGCATACCCGATCGGTAAAATCCCTACCTTTGTTCTTTTATCCGTCCTGAAAGTTTTATTATAACCAATAAACTGATCTTTTTCAAGCTTTTTAATATGAATTATTTTCGAAAAAATTGACATTACAGGTTTTAAACCTATATCTTCTTTAGATTTTATATATCCATAAGTTATTATACCTGGTCTGGCATAATCGAAACTATTCTTAAGATATGTAAGAGCTGGGGAGTTAAATAGAGAGCTTTTTATGTTTGGAATAATAGTTTTAGTCCTAGATACAACCTTTTCAAACAGATTTATCTGTAATCTTGTATATTCTTCATCACTGTCTGGACTAGATAAATGACTCATGATTAATACAGGATTTAGATTACTATATCTATCAATAAAATTTACAATATCAAAATCTGTAGAATAACCCAACCTATTCATCCCCGTATCAATCTTTAGGAAAACATTACATTTTTTATTAATATCTTTTAATAATTTATTAAACTTATAAGCAATATTATCATCGTAAATATTTATTAATAAATTATAATTTAATACTTCTTTAAAATATGATTCATCTATAAATCCTAAAACGATTATATTACCTTTATCTTCAATAGCTTCCCTTAACTTAATACCTTCCTCTATGGTCGCTACGCAAAATGTGTTTATATCAGAATATTTTAACAGGTATTTTGCTAAAGCTGAGGCTCCATGCCCATAGCCATTTGCTTTTATGACTGGAGTTATTTGAGAACTGGATAACCTTTTAGCTATTAATACATTATTGAGATATCTTTCAAGATCTACAATAGCGTAAGTCCCCCTAATCTTCCTCATCATGATAGTCATCACCTACATTAGTATTTAATAATCCTGCTTTGTAAAATAGATAACTTTTAATAAACTCGTCCAAACCACCATCGAGAACATAATCTGTATTACCTGTTTCATATCTGGTACGCAAATCTTTAACCATTTTATATGGATGAAGAACATAAGATCTTATTTGACTACCAAAATTTATCTCAGTTTTTGAGCTTTCAAGCTTATTTTTCTCTTTGTTACGTTTTTCCATCTCTAATTCATAAAGCTTTGCTCTTAGAATCTTCATAGCATGGGCTTTGTTTTTATGTTGACTCCTTTCATTTTGACATGATACCACTATACCTGTTGGGATATGTGTAATACGAACTGCCGAATCTGTAGTATTTACATGCTGACCACCAGCACCTCCAGATCTAAAGGTGTCGATTTTTAAATCTGCTTCATTAATCTCTATATCGATATCATCATCTATCTCTGGAAGAACAAAAACAGATGCAAAAGATGTGTGTCTTTTGTTGTTAGCATCAAAAGGTGAAAGACGAACAAGTCTGTGAACCCCAACCTCACCTTTTAGGTAACCGAAGACATAAGGTCCAATAATATTTATAGTGGCTGATTTTATACCAGCTTCATCACCAGCCTGATAGTCCAAAATCTCATATTTATAACGTTTATTTTCAGCCCATCTAATATACATTCTATATAGCATCAATGCCCAATCGTTTGCCTCTGTTCCACCAGCTCCTGAGTGAATCGTCAAAATAGCATTATTAAAATCGTTCTCACCATTTAAAAGCAGTTTTAATTCAAAATCGTCCATATTTTTCTTTAACTCTTTAAATGAGTTAACAAGATCATCCAATACATTCTCCCCTTCCCCTGACAACTCCAATAAAACCTCTATATCGTTATAAAACTGTACTAAACTGTTCCATTCTTCAAGATGTTTTTTAAGATTTGCCTGTTCTTTAAGAAGATGCTTTGATTCTTTACTGGACCAAAATTCAGGATTTTCTGCTTTTCTATCAATCTCTTTTATCTGTTTATTTATCTCTTCTAAATTAATCAATCTTTTGAAGTCTTCAAACCTCTCTTTTAGTTTTGAAAATTCAGATACTATATCTTCGATCTGCATACCACTCCTTATAAATCTATAATCATCCCAATTTCATCACAATCTGGAAATTTTGGACAATTCAAACAGTCTGACCAGATTTTTCTTGGAAAACTTTCCTTTTTCACCTCTATAAAACCGAGCTTGGAAAAAAAATGGGGTTTATATGTTAAAGCA
>JAINCL010000210.1:0-2621 GCA_036574145.1 Deferribacterales bacterium
CAAGTTTTACTATTGTTCCAGGTTCACCCTCTATCTTTTCAACTTTTAAAATGTCGCCACTTTTAACTATAAACTGTTTTCCGCCTGTCTTAAGCACTGCTACCATTTTACTACCTCCATATTCTTAAAGGATTGACTTTATAGCATTGTTTTTAATTTAAGTCAATAGTTTTTCGATGGGGTTCGTATATTTTTTATCATTAGATGAATAATTATAGAAAAAAGAGTGCCCGAGACCGGACTCGAACCGGTACAGATATCTCTATCCGCAGGATTTTAAGTCCTGTGCGTCTACCAATTCCGCCACTCGGGCATCTTGAGTGAAACTATTTAATAAATGATTTTATTTAAAATGTCAATAAGTTCTAAAAAAAATTATTTAAATAAATTTTCTTGACATTTATTATCAAAATATTAGAGTTAATGAATCTAAATTAAAGGGACTGTTCATATGGTTGAATCATTACATCCGATATTGATGGAACTGCTTAAAAAAAGGGGGGTGAGGGATGTTAGGCAATTTTTAAACCCTTCCCCTAAAGATCTAGAGCGATCTGATTTTTTGATAAATAAAGAAGATGCGGCGTTTATAGCCGATTTCATTAGATTAAATAAAAAGATTGCCATTTATGGTGATTATGATGTGGATGGGGTAAGTGCCTGTGCTGTTTTTGGGAGATTTCTAAGGGATATAGGATTTAATAATTTTAGATTTATAATACCAAACAGATTTAAAGATGGTTATGGGCTGAATATCGATAGGTTAAGTTCAGAGTATGAAAAAGAGGGGTTCGATCTACTGATAACTTTTGATTGCGGTATAAATGCCGTTGAAGAGGTGAAGTTCTTGAAATCGAAAGGGGTATCTGTTGTAATAACCGATCATCATCTACCGATGGGTGTTCTCCCTGGTGCAGACATTTTAATTAATCCGAAGGTTGTGAAAGCTGCTGATGATAAGGATTATCATCTATGTGCGGCAGGTATCGCTTTTAAACTTATCCATATGTTAAAAAAGGTTTTAAATCTGAAATCCCCAGATTTGAAAAGGTATCTTGATATGGTCAGTCTCGCAACGGTGGCTGATATTGTTCCTCTGATAGGTGATAACAGGATTTTGGTGAAGTATGGTCTGGATGTGATGAATGATAGCTGTTCAGTTGGTCTTAATACACTGAAAAAAGTTGCTAAAATCGATGAGAAGGTGAATACCTACCATTACGGGTTTATACTTGGACCAAGGATAAATGCCAGTGGGAGGCTTGAAATTGCCGATGCAAGTCTGCAATTGTTGATGGAGGACGATGAAGAAAAGGCTGAAATATTAGCATCAAGACTTGAACTGTTGAATAGGCAACGTAAACAGGAGTGTGATTCGATTTTGGAAGAGGCTAATTTATGTGTGGATAGTGATAAAAAAACAATAGTTTTGTTCAATGAGGTATGGAATAAGGGTGTGGTCGGTATTGTTGCTTCTAGATTGGTGGAAAGATATTATCGACCTACAATCCTTTTTGGCACAGGTGTGAATTATGAAGAGTCGGTGGAGTTTATAAGTGGTTCGGGGCGTTCTATTGATAAAATAGATCTTTTTGAAGTATTGTGTGAAATAGATAGTAAATTTCCTGGACTTTTAGAGAAGTTTGGGGGGCATGTGAAAGCATGCGGGTTGACGATACATAGAACGAATTTTAACGATTTTGCAGAGATATTTGAAAAAACAGTGTCATCGTTGCCATCGGATATCTTTAAGTTTACTGTTAAGTATGATATGGAATTAAGATTAAAAGATGTGACCTTAGATCTTATAGATCAGATAAACTTGATGGCACCTTTTGGCTATGGTAACGAAACTCCAAGATTTCTATTTAAAGATGTAGATGTGCGAGAATACAGATTAGTGGGGGATGGTAAGCATCTTTCCATTACCCTGACGGATGGCTATAATAATATCAAAGGTATATGGTTTAACTTCCCTGAGGATTTGGAGATCAATAATAAAATCTCATTTGTGGCATTTCTTGAAAAGAATTTTTACAACGGAAACTTTTATCCACAGTTGAAGATAATAGGGGAATTGGAAAGGTAGAGGTTGAGTAGTTGAGTAGTTGAGTAGGTACAGGTGGATATGTGAATGAAAAATACTTAATTATTAGCGTCTTATATATTATATTGAAAAAATATGTTGACAAATGGTATAAAATATTATATCTATCTCGTCCGTTTAAATGACGCGGGGTAGAGCAGTTTGGTAGCTCGTCGGGCTCATAACCCGAAGGTCGTAGGTTCAAATCCTGCCCCCGCAACCAAGATTATTAGATTTCAATATAATATAAATAGGCGGATTAGCTCAGGTGGTTAGAGCATGCGGCTCATATCCGCAGTGTCCGGGGTTCAAGTCCCTGATCCGCCATCTCTCTTAAAAATTTTCTCCTACGATTTTCTTTAAAAGATTTTCAATATCCTTTACTGAGTATCCTTCAGAAAAACATCCTAAACCCGCTTCTGGATTGAAATATTCTATTTTTTCTATAAGTTCATCTAAAAGGGATTCATCTAATGATTGGATATTTAAAATCTTATCAAGTATATAGTTTGGTAGGTCATTTTCTTTATTGGCT
>JAINCL010000211.1:0-1542 GCA_036574145.1 Deferribacterales bacterium
TTTAGAAAACAATGATAGTTACTCATTTTTCGATAAGATTAATAAACTATTTAAGACAGGTCCAACAGGTACAAATGTAATGGATATACAGATCATTTTAATATATAAGGAGGTATAAGATGAGAATGATAATATGTATAAGTTTGTTAATAATTGCTTTATCTATCAATTCAGCAAAAGCAGAAAATGTAGATATTAATCCCACCCAATTATTTATAACCATTGAAGATCAGAGTGAGATAGTTCCAGATACTTTAAAAATGACATTAAACATCAATGTAGTTACACAAAAAGAGACAGATGCTATAAATATCTTAGGGGGAATGGACAAACATATCAAAAAATTAAATCAAGAATACAAAGGTGGAAGATACTCAGTAGTAAAAAATTGCTGGTGGACAAATAATCAGGAAAAATGTTCAGGCTACAAAGGTAGCATAAACTACTCATTTTTCTTGAAAGATGGTAAAGAGCAAAACAGCATCCTGGAATTAATGGATCAATTAAAACAGAAGTACGATTCAAAATTGAGCTACTCCGTATCAGAACCTATCTGGATCACATCAGAAAAAAATATAAAAGATCTTTCAGATAGTTTAAAACTATCAATCATAGATTCAGCCAAACATTTTGCCCAAAAGGTTTCAGAAAAATTAGATAAAAGATGTGATATTTCAAGCATCAATTATGAAACAAGACAGCCATACTTCTGGGATTTTGAACCTATAATGATGAAAACAGCTGAAAAATCTATAGTTCATGCCCCAGAACCAACTAAAGATAAAAATATCGTCAAAGTAAAAGCCTCTGTTACAATAATATGTAAATGATAGATTTATATGCCACCCAAATTATCTTTACGAGGGACAAAATGACAAAGCAATATCTATTACACATTCACCAATACTTACTATTTACTTATCATTATTTCTTTGATAAACTTAGTTTTAAGGAGGGTTTTATGAGAAGGTTTATATATTTTATCTTATCTCTTATCATATCAAGTGCAGTTTTTGCTGCTCAGTCCACCATTGTTCAGGCTGATGGATATGCCTGTATGAATGAAGATAGAACTAAAAGACAGACAGAAGAGATTGCTTTACAGGATGCAAAGAGAAATGCTTTAGAACAGGCTCAGACTTATATCAAATCTGAAACAATGGTGAAAAATCTTGAGCTTCAGAAAGATCTCATAAACGCCTTTGCAGAAGGTCAGGTTAAGGTTCTGGAAATCTTGGGTATATGGGATAATGAACCACCTCGAATTGGTGATTGCTATCGAATTACGATAAAATCTGAGGTGATCCCTAATGAAAAAGCTCTTAAAAAAGTTTCAGATGCAAACCTTTTGGATGACCCCACAGCTCCCTTACAGGTTAAACTATGGACAGATAAAGATGAATATAAATCTGGTGATAAGATAAAGATATACCTTAAAGGGAATAAACCTTTTTATGCCATTGTATTATATAAAGATGCAAAAGGTGAGATTTTGCAACTTCTCCCCAATCCCCACAGAAAAGATAACTACTTTAATGGTGG
>JAINCL010000031.1:0-5678 GCA_036574145.1 Deferribacterales bacterium
CTGAGCCAGGATCAAACTCTCCATCCGAAAATATCCTTATTAGGCTCTACTCATTATCTCTGCTGACCTATTCTGCTTTCAAACATCTCCCTCTCTGCAAGGGAAGAGGAATATACATAATATTATAACTTTTGTCAATATATTTTTTTTAAAAATTTTATTTTTTTCATTATTCCTTATATATGAACACGTTACAATGATAAAATTATCACCCATTAACTCAAAAAAACCTCTTTTAAACATCATATAACTATTTTGATTCATATAAACTGTCTCTTATTTCCATTATTTTCATCAAAGCATCATCTTTCTTACACAATATTTTCTCACCTGTTTTCCTAATAACAATCTCAACTTCCCCATTTTCCAGAGTCTTTTTACCTATATTTACCCTTATTGGATAACCTATCAGATCTGCATCATTGAATTTAACACCAGCTCTCTCTTTTCTATCATCAATAACAACATCAATACCTTTCTTTTGCAGTTTCAAATAAATTGTTTCAGCAAGATTTACCACATCTTCATTATCATCATTCAAAGGTAACACAGCAACTTCAAATGGTGCAATTTGTATAGGCCATATTATCCCTTTTTCGTCATGATTCTGCTCTATTGCTGCCGCAACTGTTCTACCTACACCAATACCATAACAACCCATTACCATATATTGCTGTTTACCTTCCTTATCAAGGTAGATAGCTTTCATACTCTTAGAATACTTAGTACCAAGCTTGAAAATATGTCCAACCTCAATACCTTTAGTTATAACATAATTACCACCACATTTATAACATTTATCCCCAGGCTTGGCATTTATAAAATCTGAAAATGCCTCAACTTTAAAATCTCTTGTATGATTGACATTTACTAAGTGTATATCTTTTTCATTACCCCCAACCACATAATTTTTCATCCCCTTTAGCGCATTGTCAGCATAAACTTTTACATTTATCCCTATAGGACCGGAAAAACCAAGGGGTCCATTTGTTGCTTTAATAATCTCTTCAGGAGTTGCAAACTCAACAAAAGGAGCATTTAGAAAATTCTTGACCTTAGCAAGGTTTAATTCATGGTCACCCCTAATCATTACAGCAACTATATCATCCCCAGCCTTCAGAATCATAGTTTTTACAACTTTACTTTCTGGTACACCTAAAAATTTAGCCACATCTGCAACGGTTTTCATATTTTTTGTTTCAATTTTAACAATATCCTTTTCAACCTCTTCATCATTTGGCCACTCATCCACAACAGGTGCTTTTTCAATATTTGCTGCATAGTCACATGAATCGCAACTTATAACAAAATCCTCACCTGTATCGGCTGTAACCATGAATTCATGGGAAAAATTACCACCTATTGCTCCTGTATCCGCTTCAACAACTTTATATTTTAGACCACAAGCTTCAAATATTTTGCAATAAGCATCATACATCGCCCTATAACTTTTTTCTGCACCTTCATCATTTGTATCAAAGGAATAGGCATCTTTCATAATAAACTCTCTACCCCTCATCAATCCAAATCTTGGTCTAACTTCATCTCTAAATTTTGTCTGAATCTGATATAAAGTAACAGGTAGATCTTTATAAGATTTCACATCATTCCTTACAATATCAGTTACCACCTCTTCATGGGTAGGTCCTATACAAAAATCCCTGTTATGCCTGTCTTTAAGCCTTAATAGTTCTTTCCCATATACATACCATCTTCCACTTTCCTGCCATAATTCTGCAGGAACCACTGCAGGCATAAGCACCTCTATAGCTCCAGCCTCATTCATATATTTTCTAATTATATTTTCAACTTTTCTTATTGCAACAAGCCCCAAAGGTAGGTAATTATATATCCCTGCAGCAACCTTTCTGATCATACCTGCCCTTACCATAAGCTTATGGCTTACAACTTCAGCATCTGCCGGATCTTCTCTTGATGTTGGAGCAAAATATTTTGATAAACGCATACTCACCTCTTCTTATATTTTATGTTTATATAACAATAGAAATGAATTTTATCAACATAAATTATCTTTTATTAATGAATAAATAGCAAACATCTTTACATTAAAATTTATGGGTGAGCAGATCTTTAAAATCCACTCACCCATAAAAACAGATTTTATAATTTACCCTAATTTTCCCTTATCCCGATAGCCTTTAAGATTTTAGCCAAAGGACAAAAATTTGTAAATCCATACTGAAATAGATTAAGTCCAACAAAAATGGTAAAAGCAAACCACCATTTATTTACAAATAATCCAAGAAGTGTTGAAACCACAACAAAAAGCCCTGCAAATACTCTTACCCATCTTTCTACAGTCATAAAATACCTCCTTTTTTTATGTTTTTTTAAATTTTAACATTATGTTATGATAAAAATAGTAACTAATTGGTATTATTACAAGTGTTAATATTGTAGACACCACAGCACCAGTGATCAATGATACACCAAGGCCTGCAAAAATAGGATCTGGAAGCATAAATAAAGCACCTGTTATTACAGCCACAGTAGTCAATACTACAGGTCTTGTCCTAATAGCTCCAGATTCAATTATAGCATCTCTAATATCTTTTCCTTTTTCAAGGCTTGCCTCTATAAAATCTATCAACAGCACAGCATTTCTCACCATAATGCCTGCTAATGCTATGAAACCTATCATACTTGTTGCAGTGAAAAATTCACCAAATAGAAAATGTCCTGGGATAATACCCAGTAAACTCAATGGTATAGGAATTAGCATTATTATAGGGGTAACAAAAGATCTAAACCATCCAACAAGGACAAAATACATAATAATTATCACCGCTGCAAATGCTAACCCTAAATCTCTAAAGACTTCATAGGTAACCTGCCATTCACCATCCCATTTCATAGATACCTCGTCAGTCTTTTCTGGCATACTTGACCAATACTGTTTAATCTCTTTACCGTTATACTTAATCTTAGAAATTTCATCTTTCATTTTTAACATTGCATATACAGGGCTTTCCTCTCTACCTGCAACATCACCAATAACATATACCACAGGCATATTATTCTTTGCATAGAGTGCCTTATCTTTCACCTTTTCCTTGATAGTAACAACTTCACTTATAGGTACAAGCCTACCACTCATAGAAACAATATTCATATCTTTTATAAGTTCTATCTTGTTTTTTTGATTTTCCGGCAGCTTTAAAACTATATCAATCCTCTCTCTATTAATATCATTATGAATGATCCCTGCCTTCATACCAGAAATTGCCATATAGAGTGTTTTTGAGAGCATTTCCGCAGAAATACCACTCAATGCTGCTTTCTCTTTATTTACAACAAACTCATACTCTACCATATCATCTTCAACATACCAGTCAACATCCACCACGCCTTCAGTCTTGGCAAATATCTCCCTAATCTTTTTAGCTACTTCTAACCTATCTTCATCTGTTGGTCCATATACCTCAGCAACAAGTGTGGAAAGTACAGGAGGACCAGGTGGAATTTCTGCAATTTTAATATTTGCCCCATACCTATCCCCTATCCTCTGAACAGGTTCTCTAATAAGTTTGGCCAAATCATGACTCTGTAATTTTCTTTTAGTTTTATCAACAAAATTAACTTGTATATCAGCAACATTTGATCCTTTTCTCATAAAATAGTGTCTTACTAAACCGTTGAAATTATGGGGAGCTGCAGTGCCTGAATATATCTGATAATTTTCCACTTCTTTAACGGTTGATAGATAATTTCCTATTTCATTAGCTACGGCTGTTGTTTTCTCCAATGGAGTACCTTCAGGCATATCTATAATTATCTGTAATTCATTCTTATTATCAAATGGTAACATCTTCATCACAACAAGCTTTGTTGGAATGAAAATAAATGCCCCAAAAAATAATCCAAGCATTACCAATGTAAAGATTATCCTATAAGAAAGCTTATCCATAAGAGGTAAAAGTATAGCGTTATACAATTTATACAACTTTGTTGTTTTGATATAAGCTTCTTCATCAACATCATCTTCTACCTTTGTATGACCAGCAAGTAGTTTATAAGCCAACCACGGAGTTATTATCAAGGCAACCAAAAGAGAGAAGATCATCGCGAGTGATGCACCTATAGGCATCGGCTTCATATAAGGTCCCATCAAACCCCTTACAAAAGCCATAGGGTATATTGCAACAATTACCGTTATCGTAGCGAGTATAGTAGGGTTTCCAACTTCACCTACTGCTCTGATAGCCCTCTCAAGGAGATTCTTCTTTGCAATCTTAAAATGCCTTTCCATATTTTCTACAATAATTATTGCATCATCCACAACAAGACCGGCAACAAATATCAGAGCAAACAGCGTAACCCTGTTTAGCGTATAATCAAACATATAATATACAAAAAGTGTCAATGCAAATGTAACAGGTAGAGCAACAAAAACAACTACTCCAGCCCTCCAACCCATTGTTATCGTCATAACTATTATAACCGCAACAATTGCTCCCAATAGATGTTCAATAAGGGTTTTTACTTTTTCATACGCAGTTTCACCATAATTTCTCGTTACCTTTACTTCCACATCATTCGGGATTATATACCCTTTCAAAGATTCTATCTTCTTTAAAACTTCATCAGCAACAACAACAGAGTCGCTACCTTTCCTTTTAGAAACAGACAATGTAACAGCCTGTATTTTATCACTGGAGATATTTTCATTAAAACCTATTAAATGGTACTGATCTGGATCCTCACCACCTTCAGTAACTTTTGCAACATCTTTTAAATATACAGGCCTACCGTTATAAACAGAAACAACAAGATTTTTAACCTCCTCTACATTTCTGAAATAACCACCTACAGATAAGTAAATGTTTTTTTCAGCTTTAGCAATTTCTCCAACATTCATTGAAATATTGGACATCGATAAAGCACCATACAACCTGAAAAAATCGAGATTGTAGGATCTTAATGCATTAATATCAGGCTCAACTTTTACAATCCGCTTATAGCCACCTATTATTTTGGTTTCGGAAACATCATTTATCTCTTTTATTTTTTGTTCGACCTCACCAGCTACTTCTCTAAGTTTCATACCATCTAATCTTTTTGAATAAAATGTCAAAGATATTTGAGGAACATCATCTATCGATATCTTCTTTATAATAGGTGGTAAAACACCATGTGGCATCCTATCTGTATTATAATCTATCTTTGTTTTCAGTTTTGTAATACTCTTCTCTTCATCTTCCCCAACTTCAAACCTTACAGTCACCATTCCTACATCATTCATAGAAGTAGAATAAACATATTCAACCCCAGGAATCTCCCACATCAATTTAGCTAATGGCTCAGTTACTGTTTTTTCAACATCTCCAGCTTTTGCACCTGGATAAGGAACAATTACATCTACCATCGGAACAATAATCTGTGGTTCCTCCTCTTTCGGAGTAAATACCACAGCCATCAACCCTATGAACAAAGTAGCAATTATGAGAAGAGGTGTAATTTTGGATCTCAAAAATGCTTTGGCAAGCTTTTCGGCTATACCATACTTTATAATTTCCACCTCTTTTTCAGGATCTATCTTACATTCTTTATTATCTTTATCGAACAATTCCATTTATCCCTCCAACAGATCTCCTGATTTGATATTATCTACATTTTTCTCAACAATTATCTCACCTGATTCCAAACCGCCAATTATC
>JAINCL010000212.1:0-6590 GCA_036574145.1 Deferribacterales bacterium
TTCCCTTGTTATGGAGGAACCGATTACGTTGCAAATGGATAGAACTTTTGCACCTTTAGACTTAGCCATCTTAAGGGCTGCAAGGGTGTCAGCTGTTTCCCCAGATTGCGATATCGGTATAAAAACGGTTTTATTGTCGACAATTGGGTCTCTATATCTATACTCGGAAGCTATATCCACTTCCACAGGGATACGGGAAAACTTTTCTATTAAAAATTTTCCTATTAGCCCTGCATGCCAGCTTGTCCCACAAGCAACGATCTGTATCCTATTGATGTATTTTATTTCATGTTCGATTTTTTCGATTTCACCTAAATATATTTTAGCATCTTCCAGTGAGTATTTACCTCTAATTGTATCGGTGATTGCTCTGGGTTGCTCGTAGATCTCTTTCTGCATAAAATGTTTAAACCCAGCTTTCTCTGCCATTACAGGATTCCAGTTTATAACTTTTACCGGTCTATCGACAGGTTCCAATGAAGAATTATAGATTTTAACAGAATCTTTTTGTAAAACAGCGATATCGTTGTCTTCAAGAAAGATAAAGTCTCTTGTGTGGTGAAGTATTGCAGGAATATCGCTTGCAGCAAAATTTTCACCTTTGCCAATACCTATAACTAATGGGGCTTCCTTCCTTGCAAGGAGTATCTTATCATTCTCATTGGAAGAGATGATTGCAAGGGCAAATGCACCTTTTAATTTTTTTATAGTTTTACTTACCGTGTTTAAAAGATCCTTGTCCCATAGAGAATGTAAAAGATGGGCAATTACCTCGGTATCGGTTTCGGATCTGAAAGAATAACCTTTGTTTAATAATTCATTTTTTAGCTCAAGGTAGTTTTCTATAATTCCGTTATGGACAATGGCAAGGTGGTCAGAGGAATGGGGGTGAGCATTTTCATCTGACGGTTTTCCGTGAGTAGCCCACCTTGTATGACCTATACCTATATTGGAACTGATGGGGTTAGTTTGAAGCTTGTTTTTTAGATTAATAAGTTTACCGGCTGATCGCTCAATATAAATTTTTTCATTTGAAATTATAGCTATTCCAGCAGAATCATAGCCTCTGTATTCAAGCCTTGTAAGTCCATCTATCAATATATCAACAGCATTTTTATCACCAATATAACCAACTATTCCACACATCATCTATCTCCATTCTTTGATTTTAATTTTTTCTCTTTCCATTTTTGAACAAAATTTTCGATATTTTTTTGTTCAGCTCTGGTTATGGCAAGGGCATCTTCAGGGACATTTTGTGTGATGGTTGAACCGGCAGCTATTAAAGCACCTTTACCTATTATTACAGGAGCAACAAATTGTACATCACTACCTACAAAAACATCATCTCCAATGATGGTTTTATGCTTTGATATCCCGTCATAATTGCAGGTGATGGTTCCACACCCAACATTAACATTGGCACCAATATCTGCATCGCCGAGATAGGTGAGATGGCTTGCCTTAGAACCAACTCCAAAAGTTATCTTTTTTGTCTCCACAAAATTACCTATCTTATTTTCACCCATTAGTTTCGATTCTGGTCTTAAATGTGCCATGGGACCTACGGAAGAGTTTTTGCCAACATATGAGTTTTCTATGAGAGTATTATCCTTAATTTCGCAATTTTCTTCGATTGTTGAATCTACTATCCTGCAACCTGGGTAGATTGTTGTCCCTGATTTTATAACTGTTTTACCCATTAAATATGTATTTGGAAATATTGTAACATCTCTTTGAATTGATGTGTCGGGGTCTATGAAAGTTGAATTTGGATCGATAATGGTTACACCATCTAACATGAGTTGATAAGCTCTTTGAAGATATATGTATTTTGATGCATCAGACAAAGCTTTTCTATCGTTTATACCTATAAACTCCATTTCATCCTTTGCTTCGAATATATCAGCACCATCTTTTACAATATCTGTAAGATAATACTCTTTCTGAGCATTGTCATTGGTAATATTTTTTAACCTATTTATTAGTATAGAGCTTTTAGCGAGGTAAACACCTGTATTTATTTCATTTATCTTTTTCTCAGACTCTGTTGCATCCTTTTCTTCTTTGATGGAGATCAAAGAACCGTTGGCAGATCTTATAACTCTTCCATAACCTTTGGGATCTTTTACTTTTACACTTATGAAAGATAGGTCAGAATATTTTGAAAATGTCAAGAAATTTGATAGTGTTTCAGATTTGATAAGGGGCATATCTCCACAAAGGATTAAAACCTTCCCGTCGAAATTTTTTATATATTCTTCAGCTTGCATTACAGCATGACCTGTACCGAGTTGTTCGGATTGGAGAGCAAAAGAGACATTTTGATCCTTGAGATGTTCTTTTAGTAAATCAGCACCGGACCCGATGATGATAATGATCTCTTCAGGGTGTAATGACCTAGCTGAATCGATTACATAATCGATCATTGGTTTTCCAGCTACTTTAAATAATACTTTTGGTAGTTCGGACTTCATCCTTGTCCCTTTACCTGCAGCTAGGATAATAACCTTTAGTTTCTCCATATCCTACTCCGTCAAATTGATCTTTGATGTAAATTCGTAATGCTCTTTATACCATGAAACTGTTTTCTTTATCCCCTCTTTTAAACCAACTTTTGGAGACCAGTCAAACAGTTTTTGTGCCTTTTCGATATTAGCCCATGTTGCAAGCATATCTGCCTTGTGGAAAGGTTTGTAGATAAATTCAGCTTTTTTACCGACTAAATCTTCTATTATATGTATTGCATCTATAAGTTTATTAGGGTTGTTATTTCCGAGATTTACAATTTCGTAACCAACATTTTTGAGAGCCCTCACAGTCCCTTCGGCTATATCTTCCACGAAGGTAAAGTCTCTTGATTGGCTACCATCACCATATATAGTAATAGGTTCACCTAAATCTATCTGTTTGATAAATCTAAATATACTCATATCTGGTCTTCCTGCTGGTCCGTAAACGGTAAAATATCTTACAACGGTGACATCTATACCATATAGATAATGGTATGTGTAGCATGACACTTCGGCAGCTTTTTTAGATGCAGCATAGGGAGATATAGGTGTGTTTACCGGTAAGTCTTCGGTAAATGGCATATTTTGACCTGCGTAAAGGCTTGATGTCGATGCTAAAACAAACTTTTTAATATTATGTTTTTTACATAATTCGAGGAGGTTTATTGTTCCGTTGGTATTTGTTTCAAAATATACGAAAGGGTTTTCCATACTGTATCTTACCCCAGCTCGCGCAGCAAGGTTTATTACTGCATCGAATTGATAAGTATCAAAAAGAACGTCCAAAGCTCCAAAGTTTGATATATCTATTTTATGAAAGGTAAAAGATTTTTGCTCATTAAGTTGATCAAGTCTATGCTGTTTTAAACGGACATCGTAATAGTCGTTCAAATTATCTATGCCGATAACTTTATACCCTAAACTCAATAATTTTTTGGCTGTGTATGACCCTATAAAACCTGCTGCCCCTGTAAGTAAAATCTGCATTTATCTGCTCCTTAACCTTTTTGTTCTGAATTTAGTACCTTTTATGGTATCAAGTAGCTCAATCCCTTTGGATTGTAGAAGGTTTCTTATTTCATCAGCTTTTTGAAAGTTTTTGGATTTGCGGGCTTCTTCCCTTTCTAAAATAAGCTTTTCAAGCTCTTCTGGTTCGATACTCAGGTTTGCCTTGAACCATTCCTCTGGAGTTTTAGTTAAAATCCCTAGGGTTTGATTGATAATATCTTTTGCTTTATAAAGCATTTCTTTTAAACTAATTAAGTCTTCTTCGTTTAATCTATTTTTAAGTAGTATGTTGACAGATTTGATCATTTCGAATATATGTGATATTGCTTGAGCTGTGTTGAAATCATCATCCATTGCTGCTTCAAAATCTGTTTTAAAACTATCAAAAATCTTTTCAATTTCATTTTTGCATGTGGGTTTTTTGTTGTTTGGAACTGTGGATTCGATCTCATCGTAGGTAGTATATATTCTATCAACGGCATTTTCTGCTTCAAATAGTTTATCATAGGAGAAGTCAAGGGGTGAACGATAATGTGTTGTAAGGAGGAAAAATCTCAGCACTTCTGGATCTATCTCCTTTAAAATATCTCTAATGGTTAGGAAATTCCCCAATGACTTAGACATCTTTTCTTTATCTATGTTGACAAAACCGTTATGTATCCAGTAGTTAGCAAGCTCTCTACCTTCTGCCGCTTCCGATTGGGCGATTTCATTTTCGTGATGGGGGAAGATAAGATCCTTACCACCACCATGTATATCAAAAGGTATCCCTAAAAGCTTTGAACTCATTACACTACATTCTATATGCCAGCCGGGTCTACCTTTACCCCATGGCGAATCCCAGCCAGGTTCATTTTCTTTACTTCTCTTCCATAAAGCGAAATCGAGGGGATCTTTTTTGATTTCACTTACTTCAACCCTCGCTCCTGAAAGAAGATCTTCAAGATCACGTTTGGAGAGTTTCCCATATTCTTTAAAACTTTTTACTTTGAAATAGACATCACCATTGGATTCGTATGCATAACCTTTTCCAATCAATTTTTTACACAATTCTATCATTTCATCTATATATTGTGTTGCTTTAGGTGTATGGTCAGGGGGTAATACATTGAGCATTTTCATATCTTCATCATGGGCTTTAATATATTTATCAGTAACTTTCCAGATAGATAACCCTGTCTCATTACTTTTTTTGATTATTTTATCATCTATGTCTGTGAAGTTTTTTACGAAAACTACATTGTACCCTTTGTATATTAGGTATCTTCTAATTGTATCAAAAACGATGGAACTTCTTGCATGACCTATATGACAGTAATCGTATACAGTTACACCGCAGACATACATCCTTACTTTATTATCTACTAATGGGATAAATATCTCTTTCTGACTGGTCATTGTATTAAATATTTTGATCATAAAACCTCCATACTCTATGATAAATAACTTATTTATAGGATTCTGTAAATAAGAAAATTAAATAAGGGTAATTTTCAGCAATCAACATTATTCTAAGCTTTATCTTAACTCAAATACTTGTTGACTATAAACCTATTTTATAGTATCGTGACTGAAAAATCAGTCACGAAAAGGGGAAGTCTATGAAGCTAATAAAACAGATGGTTACAATATTATTAGCAGTTATTGTAATTTGGGGAGGGTATCTCCTATATAAAAAATTGATAATGTCGGGCGGAAAGAGTGGGATGCCACATGTTCCACAGGTCCAAGAGGTCCCCGTTGACATATATATTGCCAAAAAAGATACAACGATACCTTATAAGCTTGAATATCCTGGTAGGTTAAAAACATATAGAAGTATAGATGTAATTGCAAGGGTTAACGGGATAGTTACAAAGAGGTATTATAATGATGGTGATTATGTAGTAAAGGATAGCATCCTTTTTGATATCGAGGATGATGTCTATCGGGCAAAAGTAAAACAGGCTGAAGCGTCCGTTGAAAATCAGATGGCGATTTTAAAAAAGGCTGAAAGTGAACTGAAAAGGGTAAAAACTTTATATAATGAAAAGATTGCAAGTCAGCAGGATTATGATGCTGCTTTAGCTCAGTATGAATCAGCTGCAGCTACCTTAAAAATGCTACAGGCTCTACTTGATCTTGCTAAGATAGATCTAGGGTATACAAAAGTTAGGGCACCTATCTCAGGTGTTTTATCCACTAGAAAGATAGATAAAGGCGGGTATGTACAGTCAGGGATGAATCTTGTAACTATTCAGAAGATAGATCCTGTATATATAGAGTTTTCAATACCTGATAGTGATAATAAAAGGTTTAATATCGTTCAACTTGTCAGAGCAAAAGGTATTATACCTACGATGATGTTAGATGGTAAAAGGTTAACAGGGGAGGTTGAGTTTATAGATAGTGTTATGGATCAATCCACTGCAACCATTAAAGTGAGGGCTGTTTTCTCGAATAAAAATAACAAATTGCTGCCTGGTGATTTTGTCCGTGTTACACTGGATGGGTTCAGTATTAAGGAAGGGGTTAAAATACCGACCAAAGCACTTATTCAGAATCCTATGGGTACCGGTGTCTATGTTGTAAATAATGGTGTCGCCGAGATGAGATCGGTTCATGTTGTTAGCGAGAAAGGGGATTTTACAATTGTCGGTCAAGGGATTAATAATGATGAAAAGGTGATTGTAAATAATTTCTTCAAATTAAAACCTGGAGTTCCAGTTAAAATTGATAAGGTTTTAAACGGGGAGAGTAAGTAATGTTTTCTGAATTTTTTATAAATCGGCCAAGGTTTGCCGTTGTAATATCTTTGGTGATAGTTATTATAGGTTTTATCTCGATTAAGGTACTTCCGATACAGGAATATCCAAGGATAACACCACCCCAGATAATGGTTCAGGCTGTTTATCCCGGTGCTGATGCCGACACTGTCGCTAAAACTGTTGCTGCTCCACTTGAAGAGGCGATAAATGGTGTAAAAAATATGATCTATATGACATCTACGGCATCATCCACGGGTATCCTAAGTATGAGTATTGTCTTTGATGTGGGTACAGATCCCACACAGGCAAATGTAGATGTAAA
>JAINCL010000213.1:0-5011 GCA_036574145.1 Deferribacterales bacterium
TAGATAGTATCCATCCCTTTCATGCCATTTATAAATAACCCTTTTAATATCCACTTTTCTATCGTTAACAAAAAACCATTTAGGATTTATATCACCCTTTTTAAACACTGCAGCTGCAGTAATCTCAATATTTTCTTGTCTCATTATGTTCACCATAGCTTCTAATGATAGCTTTTAGAACACCCTTTACTTCAAACTGATCCAGATCAGATATATAAATAGGTCTATAACTGGCATTTTCAGGCTTTAAATAAAATCTCCCATCTTTATCAACTTTAAAAGTTTTTAAAGTAAATTCCCCATTTATCATAAAAGCCCCTATCTGATTAGGAAAAATTTCATTCTGTTTTCTGATAACAGCTAAATCCCCGTCTAAAATACCTTTATCCACCATACTATCTCCAATAACCCTTAAAGCAAAATAGTTATCTTTATCTCCAATAAACTGATCCAGTGACAGATAACCTTCAATATTCTCTTCAGCTGTTATAGGCACACCAGCCGTTATCTTCCCCACAATCGGGATACCGATCTTTTCTACCCTTTCAACTAATTCTATCCCCCTTGATATAAATCTATTCCTTTTGATATAACCTTTATTTTCCAGTTGAGTCAGTATTTTAAAACCAGCATTTTTAGATTTAAGACCCAGTTCATCGCAAATATTTTGAATAGTGGGTGGCAATCTATTTTCGTAAATATATCTTCTTATCACATCGAGACATTCCTTTTCTCTTTTGGTCAACGACATAGAAACCTCACCTACTGAACAAATGTTCACCTAAATAATAAAATACCCCCTTAAAATAAAATTGTCAATAATTTTTTTATTAAGCCACACCTTATCTCAATGGAAGATAAAATCAATATATAAAACTACTCTACCTTTCAACCAATTTCCCATTAACTCACTCAACAACTCAACCACTTAACTATTTAATCACTAGCACACCAAACAAGACCCAATAAGCTACTTAACCTCAATAATCCTATTCTTAGAATCCACATGAACAACGGTGGGCCTATGATTTTTAATTTCATCCTCCTCAAAAAGTGCATAGGAAACGATAATTACCAGATCCCCTTTCTGCACCATTCGAGCAGCAGCACCATTAAGACAGATCTCTCCGCCACCTCTTTTACCTACAATCGTATAAGTTGAGAATCTTGCCCCATTTGTTATGTTATAAATATCAACCTTTTCATAAGGCAAAATACCCGCTGCATCAAGCAGATCTTCATCGATAGTAATGCTTCCTTCATAATTAAGGTCAGCATCGGTTACAGTGGCTCTGTGAATCTTAGATTTAAACATCATCCTTTTCATCTTACACCTCAAAAATTTTATTATCTATCAATCTTGTTTTATTAACAAAAACGGCAAGAGCCAACAAAAAGCTCCCATCTATTTTGTTTATTCTCTTTAAGCTATCTTTATCAACTATCTCCACATAATCGATTTTTGTATATGGGTGTGAAGATATAAACTTTTCAATGGCATCGACGATTATATATGGATCCCTTACCCTTTTTTTTAAGTATTCTTCAACTATTGCAAAGGATCTATTTAAAGAAAGAGCAGACTCCCTTTCATCACCTTTAAGATAAACATTTCTGGAACTCATTGCCAAACCATCAGCTTCTCTCACTATCGGCATCCCGATTATATCTATATCAAAATTTAAATCTTTTGCCATGGTCTTTATTACTAAATACTGCTGGTAATCTTTTAAACCGAAATAAGCCTTATCCGGCATTACAATATTAAATAATTTACAAACAACTGTGGCAACACCTCTGAAATGTCCCGGTCTTTTCCCACCACAAAGAGGTTCTGTAATATCCTCTACATTTACATATGTTTTAAAACCTTCAGGATACATAGTTTTAACATCAGGATAAAACAGCAGATCAACATCTCTATCGATAAGAAGGGATTCGTCACGTTTTAGATCCCGAGGATACCTATCAAGATCTTCATTGGGTCCGAATTGTGTAGGATTTACAAAAATACTAACTACCACAAAATCGTTCTCATCATTTGCTTTATCCACAAGACTAAGATGCCCATCATGAAGATAACCCATAGTAGGAACAAACCCCACACTCTTACCCTCTTTCTTTACCACTTTTATTATATTTCTAACCTCTTCCACAGTACTAACTATTTTCATAATTCACTCCAGAAAAGCATTTTCAACTGCAGGGAAAGCCCCACTTTTTGTTTCTGCAACATACTGTTTTGCTGCTTTCAAAAAAATTGTTCTTCCATCACAATATCTTTTTACAAATTTTGGTGTTATATCATCATATAAACCGAAGATATCATGGAATACAAGGATCTGACCATCACAATATCTACCAGCTCCTATTCCAATAGTTGGAACCGAAACTTTTTCAGTTATCTTCTTTGCCACATTTTCAACTATACCCTCAAGAACAATGGAAAAAACACCTGCCTCTTCAAGAGCGATAGCATCATTTAAAAGCTTTTCATCATTATTCCTACCCTGTATTTTATATCCACCCATTGTATTTACCATCTGAGGCATCAAACCGATATGCCCCATCACATTAATACCACATTGAACAAGTTTTTTTACCAATGGTACCACTTCTAAACCACCTTCGATCTTAACAGCTTCCACCAACGATTCCTTTACAACCCTTATACAGTTTTTTAAACCATCTTCAACAGATACGTGGTAATAACCAAACGGGATATCTGCAACCAAAAAACCTCTTTTAACAGCATTCTTTACATATTTACAATGTAAAATAATCTCATCAAGGGTAACAGGTATGGTATTTTCATACCCTGCCACAACCATACCAAGTGAATCACCCACAAGAATAAGATCAACTCCAGCATCATCAACAATCTTAGCTGATGTATAATCATAAGCTGTAAGGCAAACTATCTTCTCTTCGCCCTTCATCCTTTTTAGGTGATTCACATTAATCTTTTTCACATCTTTATATTTACTCATAGTCATCTCCATAAACAAAAAAGCCTTCCGGAGGTACCGAAAGGCTCATATTATCTTTTCATATCCATAGCCGTCTCGGTCCACTCGGGATCCAAGCGATTTTAATATATATTATATTAAAAAAAATTCAACTCTAAAATGTTGGTGGCGTTCCAACCCAAAAAGCTCTTGCCTTTTTATCTGTTTTATTTTTGATTTTATGGGGAAGGTTAGAGCTAAAATATATAGATTCCCCAGTTTTCAATTCGTACTCTTCTGAACCGATGGCGACATGTAATGTCCCTTCCAAAACATAACCAAACTCTTCACCGGTATGATGATAAAAATCTGTACCTGTCTCAGAATGAGGAGCAAGCTCAAGTATAAGAGGTTCAAGCTTCCTATTGGCATATTTAGAAGCCAAAAAGATTATATCCATACTTTTATTATTTAAAACTCTATAGTCATCTTTATTTAATTTATATACAATATTCCTTTCATCTTCAAACAGATCACTTATTGATATCCCAAGAGTAAAACAGATCTTTTTCAAAGATGCAATGGATGGTGAATTTTTACCATTTTCTATCTGACTAATAAAGCTTTTTGTAAATCCAGTTTTCAGAGAAACGTCCTCTAAAGTCATCCCTAATCTTTTTCTAACATCCCTAATTTTTTCACCGTATCCCATTATTGCTCCTTGATTAATTTATATTATTATGCTATATAATACACATATGATAATTAGTCAAGTGGGAAAGTTAATTAAAGATAGATTTTTTTTCATCGTTATTACATTAATATCCCTTTATATCATTACTATGTTTTTAATTTATGGTAAATTAACAATAGAGGCCATCGTTTTAGTAAATATTATATTTGTAATATTTATAACATTACTTGTCATTACCAGAACGATTTTGATGAATCAAGACAAAGAGATCATAGATCTAAAAAATCGATATGAATCCTTAAAAAATGAGTTTCAAGAACAACTTATTGAACTTCAAGTATCTAACATAGAATTAAAAACATTAAATTTAGAACTGGTAAAGGCTAAAACAAAACTGGAAGATATTTCAAACTATAGAGGTAGATTCTTAAACAATATGTCCCATGAATTAAGAACCCCACTAAACACCATTGTCGGCTTCTCCCATGTACTTTTGGAATCAGATTTTTCAATCACAGAAGATGAAAAGATAACCCTTCTAAAAAGTATATACAATTCAGGAAAAAGGCTACTAAATATTATTAATAACATCCTTGATCTAAACTCATTTCAACAAAATATTTACGAACCTACCCCCAAATACATCGACATAACCCCTACATTAGAAGCAATTGTATCAACAGCAAGAGGACTATTGAAGGATAAAACTTCCATTATTTTAAATACTAAAATTAATGGTAAAAATCCACTGGTTTATGCTGATGAAAAAGCATTAAACAAAGTTTTACTAAATATTATTAATAATGCTTGCAAATTTACATCAAAAGGTGAAATAAGCATTTCCACCAAAGAGGACGATAAAAATTTTTATATAATAGTTTCCGATACCGGTATCGGAATGACGGAAGATGAGTTGGAAAGGGTATTTGAACCTTTTACCAAAATGATAATGGCAGATCAACCTATAGAGCTGTCTGAAGGTGTAGGAATAGGTATGACAATATCTAAATATCTCATGGAGAAGATGGAAGGAGATATAATAATAAAATCTAAAAAAGATTATGGTACAACGGTAGAAATTGTATTAAAAAAGGAAGGTACTGATGGATAATGTAAAAAGAAGACTTCTTACTATACCAAAAAAAGGTGAAAGGGTTTTCATTGCAGATACAGCTAAGGTATTTGGAGAGGTTTACATAGGTAATGATGTTAGTATTTGGTATAATGTTGTAATAAGAGCTGATGTTGAAAAGGTAATTATAGGTAACTATTCCAATATTCAAGATGGATCAGTAATTCATGTCACAAAGGATAAATACCCCACAATAATAGGTAATTATGTAACAATAGGTCATTCTGTTACACTCCA
>JAINCL010000214.1:0-12965 GCA_036574145.1 Deferribacterales bacterium
TGCAGCCCTATTGTAACCTATCTTTAGATATCTCTGTATCATCGATATGGATGCTACCCCTTTCGATTTTACAAGTTCGAGGGCTTCGTAATATTTCTCATCAAGTTCGTCGTCAGGTATTAATTCGTTTTGATCTTCAATATCAGTTACAACGAGCTCTTCATTAAACTCAGGTTCCCCATACTGTTTGAGGTAATCAACTATTCTATTTACCTCGTCTTCACTTACGAAACATCCATGAATCCGTATGGGATCGCTTGAACCAGGTGGGATAAATAATGAATCACCTCTCCCTAAAAGCATTTCAGCACCATTTTGATCAAGAATAGTTCTTGAATCGGTTTTAGATGAAACTTTATATGATAATCTTGCTGGCATATTTGCTTTTATTATACCTGTAATAACATTTACAGAAGGTCTTTGGGTTGCCAGAATAAGATGGATACCAACTGCCCTCGCCATCTGGGCTATTCTTATGATCGATTGTTCCACCTCTTTGCCAGCCACAATCATTAGATCTGCAAATTCATCCACGATAACCACTAGGTAGGGTAAAGGTGTTAGGTTTTCATCATTTTCGGCTAATTTATTAAAAGATTCTATATTCCTTACCTTATGTTCTGCAAGTAATGAGTACCTGTTTTCCATTTCACTAACTACATTTTTCAAAAGTTTTGAAGCTTTCTGAGGATCCACCACTACAGGTGCAGCAAGATGAGGGATACCGTTATATACATTCAGTTCCACCATTTTGGGGTCGATCAATGCAAATTTTACTTTTTCTGGTGAACATTTATACAAGATAGAACATATTATAGTATTAATACCGACAGATTTACCACTACCGGTTGTCCCAGCAATTAATAGATGTGGCATTTTAGTTAGATCAGCTATATATGGTTTTCCAGCTATATCTTTACCAAGAATTATCGGTAAAGGGGATGATGCTTCTTTAAATTCTTTGGAGGTGATCAGCTCTTTTATAAAAACTATACTTCTTTTTTTGTTGGGTAATTCGATCCCAATTACAGATTTTCCCGGAATTGGAGCAATTATCCTGACACTCAATGCACTCATTGCAAGTGCTAAATCGTTTTCGAGCCCTACAATTTTGCTAATCTTTATCCCTGGAGCAGGTTCGAACTCAAACAATGTAACAATGGGTCCTGGCTGAATCTCTTTAACTTTACCTTGAACCCCAAAATCCAGAAGTTTTTCTTCCAGTATTTTACCTTTTAACTTTAATTCCTGAACAGATTCGGAGATATTCTCATTTTCAGGTTCATCTAAGAGGGTTTCTGGTATATAATAAGTTTCTTTTTTGTGCGGTTTTGTAGCTGTTATTGTAAAAATAGGTTTATCCTCTTTCTTCTCATATGTCTTAGGTGTTTTAGTCGATTCATGTTTTAATGGCTCATGTTTTATTATAATATCATTATCTTCTTCATCGTGAGTTTCAACAGGTTCTTCATTGAGTGTTGGGGTTGTTATATCTTCCTTTGAAGAGTCTTTTTTGATAACATTCTTTGCCATGTTGGCAAACATGACAAATAGGTCAACAAAGGAGAATTTTAAAAGAAAGGAAAGGCTAATTATTAGTATTGACCCAAACAGTATAAGTGTTCCTGTTTTACCTAATAACGGTAGAACTATCATATTTACGAAAAGTCCAACAATTCCTCCTGAGGGCTTTTCTGTATAAATGATATCATTTTCCGATAGTACACCTAAAATTCCGCTTAAAGAGAATATCAATAATGTTATGAAAAAGATATTCATTGTAAATTTATAAATGCGTAGACCTTTAACATTTCTAAACTGGTAAAGCTGAAAACATAACATAAAAACGATAACCGGGAATATTACAGCTGTAAAACCAACTTTTGTGATAATCCAATCTGAGAGATAACTACCAAATTTCCCAAGTAGGTTTTTTACTTCATACGGTTGGTTAGTTATGATGATATTACTGAACGATGGATCATCAGGATGGTATGTGTAAATGGCAATTCCAAACATTATTGAAAGGGATATTGCCAATATAATTAAAACATCAAATCTAAACTTTTCTGATGAATATGTTTCTTTTTTTTTCTTTCCCATTATAACCAGATTACAGTTATTATCCCTACTATTAAACAGTATAAAGAGAAATATTTCAACATTTTATTGTTAACTATCTTTCTAACTATGTGAATGGCAAAAAGTGCGGTTATGAAAGCAGATATACACCCTAATAGATATATAAGCAGCATATCAGTTTCTATGGAGGATATTTTTCTTACTTCCAGCAATGTTGCGCCAAAAACTGCTGGTAGAGCCATCAAGAAAGAGAATTCTACAGCTTCTTCTCTCTTAATACCTAACATAAGAGCGGCAGAAATTGTTGAACCGGATCGTGAAATGCCGGGGATGACTGCAATCCCCTGAACAATCCCAATCCAAAAACTTTCTGGTATACTGATACTTTTTCTGCCATTGAATTTGTCGGATACAATGAGAAGTATGGAGGTTATTATTAATCCATATCCTGCATAAACCGTAGAACTAAATATTGTATCTGTATATTTTTTCAAAAAGAGCCCTATTACTGCTGTTGGTATTGATGCAACAATAATACCCCAAAGAAACTTTCTATTATCATAATAAACCACTCTATGTTTTGTATTAAAAAAACCTATAAATGCTTTTATTAATGTGAAGATTTTATATCTGAAATGGACCACAACGGCACAAAATGTGGCAAAATGTAGCAATATATCATATGTTAAAGCAGGCTCTTTGAAATCTTTTAGTAAAGACTGGGCAATCACAAGATGTCCTGAACTACTTACAGGTAAAAACTCTGTTAACCCTTGTAATATACCTAAAAATATTGTCTCAAATATTCCCATAAATATTCTCCTCTAAGTAAATTTTTACAATCGGTTTCCTATCCCAGATTTTTTTATAAAACTTCCTTACACTCAACTCTAATAAATCTCTTATATCTAAATCTATTGTGTCATTTTTTGTAATTGTCATCTGTTCATTTATATACCTTTTTAATTTTATGTCAAGTTCTGGAGTATTTTTAAACCCTAATGTATCTATAATTATATTATTGTTTTTTATATGTATAATAACTACCCCATCCCTAGCAATATATTTTTTTTCTCGAAACAATTCTTCATCATATTCTTGCATATTTCTCTGATCGATGTATATTACCCCATTTGGGATATCTTTTATTGTATAAGTATCTGAAGTGAATATTATTTTATTGCCGTTGAGTAAAGAAACAGTTTCAGTGTAATCATAATCTTTAAGTAACCGTTCTAAAGTCTTTTGGTTAAAAACCTCTCCATGTATCGGAATTGTAAATTGTGGTTTGATCTCATCAATTAGTCTAAGGATATCTTGCTGGACTGCATGTCCAGATATGTGGATATTGTCTTTGATGAAACCATCTTGCAAATATATTGCGTTTTTAATTTTATTAACATTTTTCTCATTACCCGGGATAGTTTTGGATGAAAATATAACTAAATCACCCGATTTTATTTTTATCTTTTTTTTCTCTCTTGCAGCTATTTTTGATAAAGAGCTGTTACTTTCACCTTGGCAACCTGTTGTCAAAAAACATAGTTCATCATCTTCATATCTATCTATATGTTCAATTGGTATAATTAAATTTTCAGGTATAGATAGGTAGCTTAAATCTCTGGCGATATTTATATTTTTATTGAAAGCATTCCCATCGATAACAAGTTTTTTGCCAGCTTCGTTTACTGCATCTATAATTAGCTTTATTCTACTTATGTTTGTTGAGAATGTTGTTATGAAAACCTTTCCTGGGGCTTGTTTTATCGATTCTAAAAGCTCATCGTAAAGGGTAGTTTCTTCCTTTGAAATATGTTCATCGTAAATATTTGTAGTATCCACAAAAACGGCTTTTATCTGATTTCTTAGTGAAGATATTTTATTCCAGGGGAAAGATTTCCCTATTATCGGGCTATTCTCTACCCTAAAATCGCCACAATGGAGGAATCTGTCATTTTTATTTTTGATTAAAAAGAAATAGGAGTCGGGGATGGAGTGTGTTATCTCTATCGCTTCTATAGTAATGTCATCAAAAGTAAGTATGTCACCATCTTCAAAAATGTTAAATGACTTTGGTCTATATTTTGATTCTGCAATTTTATGTTTTATTAATCTTGTTGAATAATTGCCTGCATAAAGGGGTATTTGGAATTTTTTAAATAGTAAAGGTAATGCTCCTATATGGTCCTCATGACCATGGGTTATTACCACTGCTTTGAGTTTATCTCTAATCGATTCAAGGTAGGAAAAATCAGGTATCGTATAATCTAAACCAAGGTAGTCATGTTGGAAGAATTTAAGCCCGGCATCTACTATTATTGCAGAATTTGATGTTTCATAAATGGTACAATTAGCTCCTATTTCACCCAAACCACCTAAAAATGAAACCGAGAATGTCACCAGAGTTTTCCTGATCTAATTATTCCTATAAGAAGTCCGAAACCAAAAAATATTGATATTAAAAACCCCATAAGACCGAAGAATGGGATTCCTAACACCTTTGGTCCTATATTTGCATAAACTATAATTGATGATGACAAAACTATACCAGCTATAACTATGCTAAAAGATAATCTATTTATAGATTTATCTATTTGTGTGGAATATTTTTCTAACCCTTTATGAACAAAATTCAGAGTTATTTTGTCGTTAACTATTTTAGAGACTATTTTGTTGTAATCATCAGGTATTGTGGCAAGCATGGAGTGATATTTTTTAAAAGTTTTTATCTCATTTGAAATAATCTTTTTATATGAATATTTTTCCTTCAATATCTTTTTTACATAAGGCTTAGAAAAATGCAACATGTTGAAATTAGGGTCGAGCATCTTACCTGTTGTTTCAAGGAATGAGAAAGTTTTTGTAATATACAGATAATCTATAGGGAAGTTGAATCTGTATTTCCTACCTATCGTGATAATATGTTGAAACATTTTAAGGGAATCTATTTCACCCACATTTTTTCCGTAAACAGGAAGTAAAATATCCATAAGATCCAGTTTGATTTTCCTGATATCCATATCTGAATTAATTATACCAAATTCCATCATTTCATCTACAAGTGCATCTATATCGAGATTTATAAGGGATACAAATATTTTACTTAGATGTTCTCTTAGTTTTTTATCAACTTTACCTATTATACCAAAATCGAGTATTGCTATTTTGCCATCATTGGTAATCAATAAATTACCAGGATGAGGATCTGCATGAAAAAAACCGAAATCGAAAACTTGCTTTAAATAAAAATCCACTCCGATGGATGATATTTTATGTAGAACTATATTTTTTCTTTTAAGTATGTCGATATTATCTATCCTTACCCCTTCTATAAGATCCATAACTATTATATCGTTTGTGGAAAATTCTGGATAGATATTTGGGAAAACAAGATCTTGGTTGTCTTTAAAAAATTCCTTAAATTTATTTATATAAAAGATTTCATATTCAAAATTGAGCTCTTTTGTTATCTGATCGTGCATCTCTTCAATGATTTTTGTTATCTGTATCTGTCTTGCTTCGTTTATATGTTTTTCTGCTAAATTTGCCATAAACTTTAAAATGATTATATCCTGTTCAACCAGATCTTTTATGTTAGGTTTTTTTATTTTAATGGCGACATTTTTACCATTTTTTAATTGTCCTGTGTGAACCTGAGCTATGGAGGCTGATGCCAGAGGTTTTTCATCAATATAAATAAAGATTTCGTTAATTGGCTTTTTTAGGGAATTTTCAATAATCGGTTTAAGTTGTTCAAATGGTAAGGGGGCTACATTATCCTGTAGATTTTTTAATTCTGTAACTATCTCTTCAGGTATAATATCCGGTCTTGATGCTAGGAATTGCCCAAATTTTATATAAGTGGTGCCCAGTTCTTCAAAAAGCTTTTTAAGTCTAACTCCTACTGGAAGAATCTGAATATCTTTTTTTACCTTAGGTGTGATAAAACGCATTAGAAAGCTAAGAAAAGGTGCAAGGTTCATTTCATAAATAAGTGGAGCAAAACCGTATTTCAAAAAGACCTTTGCTATGTCTCGTACTCTTTTTACATTACCTATAGCCTTATGAAAACTCCACATAAATAAATTATATATCAATATTCGAATTATGTCAAAAAATATATTTTTGGCCTTAAGATTGTCATGTGACTATTTTTTAGTAATTGTAACTTATCACGTTCGTGATAAGTTAAAATAATATAATTTTTGAGTTGTTTATGATATTAACTCTTATAGAAACAAAAGAGTTAAAAAGCATTTAAATATCTTATATAATGATGTTATAAATGATTTATTTAGTCAATTATATTTAGTTTTTTACCCGTAGTTGAGTATAAAGAGAGGATAGAATTTAATAACATTTTGTGGTATAATAAACATTATGAAACTATTATTGATAGAAGATGATAGGTTGTTGGGTGAGTCGATAAAGGATTATCTTGAGTCTAACGGTTTTTTTGTGGAATGGATTTATGATGAAGATTTCATTGATAAGTTTTTTAATTTTGAACGTTTCGATCTTGTTATCCTTGATTTGATGTTAAAGTTTAAAAAGGGTGAGACAATTTTAAAGTATATAAAAAAATCTACTGATATCCCTGTAATCATATCCACTGCTAAATATGAAATATCTTCTAAGGAGGAATGTTTTATCTTAGGTGCAGACGATTATCTTGTTAAACCTTATGATCCCAAAGAGTTACTGCTTAGAGTTAACAATCTGCTTAAAAGATCTTTATCTGGGAATACATTTCGTATTAATGATGTTGAGATAGATGTTGTTTCTAAAATTGTTAAAAAAGGTGGAAAAGAGGTTAAATTAACTGCTAAAGAGTGGGAGATTTTGTATATCTTATTAAAAAGTAGAAATAAAGTTGTAAGTAGTAATTATATAATAAATTATGTTTGGGGAGATGAAGATATAGGTACAGATTCATTGAGAACTTATATAAAAAGGTTAAGGGATATTATGGGAGATAATAGTATAGAAACGTTCAAGGGGCGTGGTTATAAGCTTAATTAAAAGGTTGTCGAACTATATAACATTTGAAAGTAAAATTTTTATCTCACTTCTTTTAATACTTGTTTTTGCTATTTCTATGATAAACTATATCCATATCGTTACCTTGAAAGAGTTGGTAGTAGAATCTCTGGAACAGCAAATCACTACCAATGATTTTGAAACCATAAGCCGTTTAAATCCCAATATTATAATTTCAAAGGATTATAGTGTTGCTAAGGATCTTATTTTTATTAAAAAAGTAAAGGATAGATATATTTTTCTCAAGAAAGATTATCTTATGGAGAAATTAAAATATAGGATAAATCTACTTTTTATATGGGAGTCGATACTGATTGTATGTGTTGTTGTGGTTTACTATTTTACGGTTCATAAATTGATTACGCATAGAGAGAGATATATTAATATTCTCGAAGTTTTTTCCCTTGTATTTAATCATAAATTGCGGAATTTTATCTCTGTAATGAGATTTAATATTAATGATCTGAGTATAAGAAGTAATAAGAGATTATATGAAGCTTCTATGAGATTGGAGAATGATGTTGAACTGTTTAACGGATTGATTTCAATGTTGAAAAAAGAGGTATCTTTAGGTAGAGATTTAAAAGATGTTGTTAATGATATCGTTTCAGATCTATCATTGAATTATACTAAAGAAGTGAAAATTAAATTGAGCGGTAAGAGGTATAAACTATCGACTTCGGATCTGTATTTTGTGTTGTATATTTTGTTGGAGAATGCTTTTAAATATGGTAATAAGTTGATCAATATAAGAAGTTATCAAATGAGGGGCAGATATTATATAGTTATTAAAAATGATATTAGTGATGAGATTAAAACTGGATTAGGCGTGGGGCTTGCTACGGTTGAAAGTTTATGTAAAAGAAACAGGTTCCTTTTTAAGATTAATAAAAAGTCTAATCTTTTCATTGCTGTGGTTAGTTTAAAGGTAATTGGTATTTATTAGTAGTAAATTATAGTAATTCGGTATAAGTTGATGATTTTTCTTGAAATTTTTTTTATAAAAAGGTAAAATAAAGAAAAAAAATATAGGGGTATTTATGGCAGATTTAATGGTTAATTTTATCGGTTTGAAACTAAAAAATCCTCTTATTGCAGGTAGCTCTACTATGACAAAGAGTCTGGATGGCTTACTTAAACTTCAGGATGCTGGAGTGAGTGCAGTGGTTTTAAAATCTTTGTTTGAAGAGGAATTGGCTCAAGATATTAATGTAGCCGATGATTTTCATCCGGAAGCATACGAATATTTTATAAATGATGCTGCTACATTGTATGGTTCCACAAAATATATAGATTTTGTAAAGGCTGCTAAAAAAAATCTTTTTATCCCTGTGATTGCAAGTATTAATTGTTTGGGTGGTAAATGGTGGGTCGATTTTGCCAAAGATATCGAAGCGGCAGGTGCTGATGCTCTGGAGTTAAATATTGCATATATACCTTTTGATATTTCAGAAGATCCAAGAGAAATAGAGAATAGGTATTGCACAATTATAGAGGCGATCAAAAAAAGTATTAAGATACCTGTGTTGGTTAAGATAGGTTATTATTTTACTTCTGTTCCTTTGATGATAAAAAGGTTTAAAGATGCAGGTGCTGATGGAGTTACGATGTTTAATAAATTTTTCAGAATGGCTATTGATGTGGAGAATATGTGCTTTAAAGGGCTTGAGCTTTATAGTTGTCAGGAAGAGACTTATCAGGTTCTTAGATATGTGGCAGTTTGTAGCAGTCAGGTGGATATCGATATATGTGCCAATACAGGTATTCATAATGCTAATTTGGCATTACAGCATATTATGGCTGGTGCATCAGCATTTCAAATTGTTTCGGCTATATATAAAAACGGTTATGAAATAGTTGGTACTATACTTAATGGTATTAATAGTTACCTTGATAGAAAAGGTTTTGCCTCCATAAACGATATAAAGGGTAAGGCTGCAAATTTTGATGGAGGATTTAAAACATTCGAAAGGATACAATATATGAAATATGCAGGGGATAAATATTAATCTATTCGAATTTTTTTATGATACCAATAGAATAGTATTATTTTTTCTTGTTGTTGTTAGAATTAGTGGTATTATTTTTACATCCCCTGTATTGGGTAGTGAGGTTATTTCGGCGAGAGTTAAACTTTTTCTTTCTATTTTACTTGGTATATTGCTCTACCCATTTGTACCTATTATAAACTTAGTTGATCTAAATGTTGTTTTATTGATTATAATTATAGTAAAAGAGCTTTTAATAGGTATTGCTACAGGGCTTATAGCACGATTTCTTTTTGTGGGTGTTCAATTTGGCGGACAGATTATCGGTATTCAGATGGGTTTTGGTATTGTAAATGTATTGGATCCGCAGACAAATACTCAAGTGTCACTTGTTGCTCAATTTCAAAATATTGTGATGATACTTTTTTTCCTTGTAATTGGCGGGCATCTCTACATTGTTCAAGCAATTGCGAAATCTTTTGAGATGATACCGCTTGGTGTTTTTGTGTTTAAAGAACAGTTTTTTATATATATTGTCACAATTTTCTCAAAAATATTCCTTACTGCTTTGAAGATTACGGCACCTATATTTGTTACCCTTCTTGTAACACAGATTGTTTTGGGGATAATGGGTAGGTTGGTACCACAGATGAATATTTTGATTGTTGGATTTCCTATTCAGATAGCCAGTGGTATTTTCATCATTATGGCAAGTATGACATTTTTTTATGGAATGTTTGAAAGTCTGATGTATGACTACCTTAGAAATATCTATAGATTATTTAGAATGTTGGGTGGTTAGATGCCAGAAAATGATGCCGAAAGGACGGAGGAAGCCACACCGCGGCGAAAGCAGAAGGCGATAGAGGAAGGTAATGTTCCTAAAAGCAGGGAATTGAGTACCGCACTTACATTCTTTGCTGGTGTACTTATTATATATTTTTATATGCCTGTGATGGTTGAGGAATTTAAAAAAAATTTTTTCCTTTATTTCGGTTTGAGTAATTATAAACTCAATAAAGAAAGTGTGTATCTATTACTTATGGAATCATTAAAATCTATAGGTAAAGTAACCCTTCCGATTATGGTTTTTATAATGTTTGTGGGTATTTTATCAAATATTGTTCAATTTGGTGTAGTATTTTCGAGTAAAAGTCTTGAAATGAAATGGGATAGGCTAAACCCTATTTCAGGCTTTAGTAGGATTTTCTCGAGGCGAGGTTTATTTGAACTTGTAAAATCGATTTTGAAGATAACTTTCGTAGGTGTAGTTGCCTATTTCATTATAAAATCTAAAATTCCGAATATTCTTGTATTGTCAGATGCTGATCCTGTTTCATCCATCGGTTTTTTGGGTGGACTTATATTTGAGGTTTCCATTAAGCTTGCTATTGTGATATTATTCATTTCATCGATAGATTTTTTATATCAAAGGTGGCAGTATAATGAGGATTTGAAAATGACAAAGCAGGAGGTCAAAGAGGAATTTAAACAGATGGAGGGGGATCCTCTGATAAAACAGAGGATAAGAAGCATGCAGAGGGAGATGGCGCGAAGAAGGATGATGGAAGAGGTGCCTAAGGCAGATGTGGTGGTTACCAACCCCACGCATTATGCTGTAGCAATAAAATATGATATGAGTAAAGATCGGGCTCCAAAGGTCGTGGCGAAGGGGCAGAGGCTGATTGCTCTTAGAATTAGAGAGGTTGCGCAGAAAAGTGGTGTTATGATACATGAGGATCCACCACTTGCAAGGACTCTTTATTCTTCCGTGGAGATAGGTGAAGAGATTCCTGAGAATCTTTACAAGGCGGTGGCAGAGATATTGGCAATAATTTATAGAATGAAGGGGAAGGCAGGGTAGTATTTTACATTAAATAAAATAATAGGCTATTAATTCTAGAAAATTATTGAATTTTTGGAATTGTTGTAATACTATAAAAAGTTAGAGGTGTGTATTGAAAGTTCTTTCTTTTAAAGATGGTATAAAATTGTTCGATCTAAATCTTCTGGAACTGGCAGAGATTGCCAATGATATACGTAAAACTTTGCACCCTGAAGGTGTAGTAACATTTGTTATCGATCGAAATATAAACTATACAAATATCTGTGTGTGTAAATGTAAATTTTGCGCATTTTATAGGGATAACATGGATAATGATGCATATATTATCGATTACGATACCTTATCTAAAAAAATAGAGGAAACTATAAAACTAAACGGTACACAGATACTTTTACAGGGTGGACTTCATCCAGATTTGACAATAGAGTTTTACGAAGAGATGTTAAAATTTATCAAAAAGCATTACAATATCTGGGTTCACGGTTTTTCAAGTCCAGAGATCGATCATATTGGTAAAGTTAGCAATCTAACAGTTGAAGAGACTCTTGATAGGTTGATTGCAGCTGGGCTTGACTCAATTCCAGGTGGTGGGGCTGAGCTTTTAGTTGATCTGGAAAGGTCCAGGATAAGTCCTAATAAGATAAACTCAAAAAGATGGCTTGAGATAATGGAGATAGCCCATAAAAAGGGTTTAAAAACCACTGCCACCATGATGTTTAAAAAGTCAGATACACCTGAAATGATAATCGAACATCTTGATAAAATAAGGAATTTACAGGATAAAACAGGAGGATTTACTGCCTTTATCCCCTGGGGTTTCCAACCCAACAATACTGAACTGGGGGGAGAAACTATTACTGCAGTGGAATATCTAAAGATTCTTGCAATATCGAGGATTTATCTGCATAATATCCCAAATATTCAGGTGTCTTGGGTGACAAATGGAGAAAAGATCGGTCAGATCGGGTTATTTTTTGGTGGAAACGATTTTGGTAGTTTGATGATTGAGGAGAATGTGGTTGCAGCTTGTCGTATAAGTTATACCATATCACTTGAAGATATGAGTCATAATATTAAAAAGGCTGGATTTAAGCCTGTTCAAAGGGATATGCTTTATAATCATATAAGGAGCTACGATTGAATAAAGAGCTTTTTGATGTTTTGACTGAAATTTCTGAAAAGATAGCTTCCACCTTTAATATCGATGATCTGTTGAAAGATATATTATCAATTACTCAGGAATATCTTTCTGTTAAGAGGGTTTCCATTATGTTAATTGAAAATAATGTATTAGTTATAAAGGCTGCAGTTGGGCTTAATATAGATTTCGAAAAGATAAAAATACCATTGGGTGAAGAGATTAGTGGAAAGGTCGCTAAGACAGGTGAAGCATTTATTATGAATAGGGATACTGATGGTAATAAGGAACTGGGGTATAAGACACTTTCATATCTTTCTGTTCCTATAATGATAAAAAATAAGATAGTTGGAGTTTTAAATCTTACTGATAAAATTAATGATTATTTTGCTGATGATGATGTTAAGATAGCTAAATATATAGCTTCCCAATGTGCGATATCCATAGAAAGAGCTCAGCTTTATGAATCTATGAGAAGATCTGAGAATTTGCAGCTAATAGGTAAGTTTACAAGTACGATAGCTCATGATATCAAAAATCTTTTGAATATAGTTCAGAGTTATGTTGAGCTTCTGGAAATTGAGGTAGAGCAAAAGAAAGATTTCAAAGAGTATGTTGACAGCATCTATACAGAGTTAAGACTTATTCATGGTCTTGTAATGGATGTTTTGGATTTTTCTAAAAATTCCATAAGCTTGAGACTTGATAGGATAGATCTTGACGATTTTATGGAATATCTCATAAAACATACCAAGGTGATGCTGCGTCTTTATGATATTGAATTCTATTACAATTACCCTTCAGGGATCGATTTTATAGGAGACAAGGATAAACTTTTTAGGGTATTTTTTAACCTTATAAATAATGCCGT
>JAINCL010000215.1:0-1441 GCA_036574145.1 Deferribacterales bacterium
ACCTTCTTCCTTTGCTTTTTTTAATAAATTATCGGCAAAGATAAAAAGATCCTTTGGATTATCAGCATGATCTGGATAAATAGATATACCTATAGATACAGTTACCGTTATTATATCGTCATAATTCGACTTGAAAATAGATTCTGAAATTGTTTTCTGAATCCTCTCTGCCACTGCATAAGCCTGTTCCTCAGATGCTTCTGGTAAAATAGCAACAAACTGATCCCCACTATATCTTGCAAGGATATCTCCCTTTCTCAAACATTGCCTTATTGATCCAGCAAGTCCAGAGATAATATAATCACCTACCATATGACTATACGTATCATTTATATTTTTAAAGTTATCCACATCCATAAGCACTATGGCAAACTTATGATTTTTCCTTCCAGCTCTACCCACCTCATAACCCAACATCTCCCAGAAAACCCTTTGGTTAAAGAGATTTGTCAATGGGTCTCTGGTGGTATAATATTCTAACTGTTTGGTGTATTTAGCTATAGCTTTTACTGAACCCACCACATTCATAAGTGTAGCCAATATCCCTTCTATCACCAACCCATTTATACTATCTTTAGCTAATTCAGATTGTACACCTATACCCACAACCCCTCCTATCTTTGGGGCATCGAGCAGCAAAGACTTAGTCTGGATTGCTATATCATCAACGGTAAGCTCCTTTAAAAACTCAGAATTATCAGCCACATTATGTTCTAATCGAAGTTCAGTAACATCACTGAAGAAATTTGTAGCTTCTTTTATCCTCTTTTTAATATACTTCTCTGTTACATCTATGGTATTTATTGATGGTTTTTTAATCCAGAATATCTCCAACGATATCACCTCATCATCCACTTTAAACAAAGAGAAGATGGCATATACCTTTAAAAGACGATTAACCTCCAACAATATAGTTTTAACATTCTCCTTCCAATCTTTTATAACATCTGAAGTAATGATAAATTTTTCCAGTATATTTATTTCAAATTCAAGGATATTCTTATCCACAGCTATACTTCTAATCTTATTTGTCAACATAAATAAATTTTCTGATACCTTATCAAATTCTGAAAAACCGAAATTAATCTTATTAACATCAACAAGCTTAAGATCTTTTACAGAATTGATATTTGAAACAACATCTGCCAGCTTATCAAATTTTGAGTGAAGCTTTCTGCTAATATATCTTGATAAAAAATATGCAAAAATCAACGGCAATGGCGATAATAAAAGAAATAAATAAACAATATTACTGTGAAACTCACTGATAAACGATTTAATATTATACTTTATAGTCATGATAGCTAAAATATCACCATCTTTTTTATCGGAATGGCAACTTAAGCAATTTTTGGTTAACTTTATAGGATAACCATAACTAATAATATCTAAATCTCTCTTCACCACATTATCACCACTACTAAAAACTTCCAATGCTACA
>JAINCL010000216.1:0-3987 GCA_036574145.1 Deferribacterales bacterium
AAAATCGGAACTGACATTATTTTCTAAATCTTTGCGATGAAACATTAAATAATATTGCGATATCAGTTCCCTACTATCAGGTATTTTATAATAGCTTTTATTACCTTCATTCATCTCCTGATTAACAAGGGCTATAAAATCGCTAATCCCAATTGCTTTTTCGAAATAATTCTTGTCTTTAATATACTTGACAATCTTATATACTTCTTTAAGATTTTCCGGTTCTTTAAAAGCATTCGATTTACCACCATCTATAACGATATAAAAATTTTGTGAACCTGCAAGGTGCTGAGTTATCTTATCAGCTCTTATACGTATTTCAGATGATTTTTTGAAATAACTTATTGTATCATTATTTATTTTTATAAAATAGATACCAAAACCTACTAAAAATGTTATTAAAATCGTTAAACCAAGAACCATAGATCTATTTATATAAATAATTTTTAAACAGATATTGCTGATTTTCATGAATATATTGAAATCATTATTAGCTTTATGCTTAAGTGGTTTTTTAGGTCCTCTAAGCTTTAGCATTGCTGGTGTAAAGAAGACTGTAATTAGAAAGTTAGATGTTAAACCAAAAGTTGTAACTATACCAAATTCTTTTAAAACAGTGATATCGTTTACAATAATTGAAGCAAAGCCTGCCACTGTGGTAAAAGCAGTTAATAATATTGCAATCCCAATTTTTTGTGCCATATATTCTATTGCAAAGTTTCTATCCTGTTTATGTTCAAGACCCTCAAAATATTCAGAAATTATATGGATATCTTCTGTGGACCCTATTACGATCAATAAAGCAGGTATGATAACAGTAATGATATTAATAGGTATACCTACCATCCCCATAAAGCCGAAAGTCCAAATTACACTTATTGATGCAGTAATTAATGGAGAAAAAGCTGCATACCAAGATCTTAAGCTAACAATAATAACTAAAAAGAGAACAAACACAGCCAATGGAACAAGCTTTAGTTGATCGCTAATAATATACTCAACTAAGCTTTTTTTAAAATATGCTCCACCTATTTGAAAATATTCCTCCACAACTCCTTTGAGTGGTTTTAAAAGGTTTTCAATATCATTAGAAACTATAGTATCATAACTTTCAATTTCAGGATGTTTTTGTATAATAAGGTTTATTGACATTACTGTGCCATTTGAATTTATAAGATTTTTATTTAATATTGGGTTTTCTATGGCATCTTTTTTTTATCTGCTCAATTTCTTCTTTAGAAGGGATATTATAAGGATCTAAAAAATCTTAGGCTATTAGTCCGCCATTTCTCCATTTAATATTTTTTTGGTTATAAATAGTTTCAATTTTATCAATATATTTATAACCTTCTAATTTTTCTATTACGTTAACAATTGATTTAATTTTATTTTCATCAAAAAGGTTTTTATCTTTAATAAATATTAAAATTCTATTATCTGACCCAAACTCTTTAATAGTATTCTCATAATATGTTTTTTCAGGATCCCCTTTTATCATGAATCCTTCAGATGAAGGATCTATAATAACTTTGGGGATATAAGAAGCAAAAAATATTGTTATAAGAAAAAATGAAGTCAATACTAATCTAAAGTGTCTTTTTGCAAATAGCAAAATTGTTTTCATTATTTACCTGCTTTATTTATAATCCAGATGTAAACCTTTTAAGATAAATCTTTCTGTAAAAACTTCATCGCCTATTTCAGATTTTGCATCTATTTTTACAGTTTTGATTAATGTTTTATGTTTCTCTTTAAGATTGTCCATGATCGTTTTTTCAGCTCTCCAAACTGTTCCTCCGATATTTTTAAAATCAGTTGAAGATTGAACTTTTATCAAGTCACCTTTTCTATCATAAAACTCTACCTGTACTGTGATATAAATATCTTTTGCTACCCATAAAATTCTTTTTGAATACATTGTATCTTTAGAATAACTATCCACAGGTGTAGCTGCTATAACCCAGCAGTCTTTACCATTTTTATTTTCCTCTTTAATGGTTTTGTAATTAAAGTTATCTAAATCTTCGCTACTCATATCTTCATATGTAAAATCGGTCCCCATAAAATAATTTTTCTTGCTACCTTTTGCAATTCTTTGCATTTTTCATAGACTAGGCATATAAAGCCATTGGTCATCTCTCTATCTTTTTGTTCCCATGTAAGTAAAGCTGTTCCTTTTATATCGGCAGGAGATAAAAAAGTTATTAAAGCCTTGTGAAGGTCATTTCCCACATCTTTTATTCTTCTTGTTACTTGCCTTATTTCTTTGCTGCCATCTGAATTAACAAGCATCATTTGTTCAATAGAAGACTCATTTTTAGTTTTTTGTCTGTCTTTTTGGGTTTGCATAATTTCTTTACCTGTTATCACAAAAAGAGAATTTGAGAATAATAAAAATAATATTGCAAAAAATATGTTGACAATTTTAAACATAAAGTCCTCCTTAGGTTTTTATAATATAAAACATATTCTTATTGTAATATAAAAAACAAATTAATCAAATCTTTTTATTGAAAATATTAAAAAAATAAAGGGTGGAACCCACCCTTTATCTTTTATCTACAGGTTTTGTTTCCTGTTTGATTTTTTTAAAATTTGTTTCATCAGCACCACATATAGGGCATCTTTTGGGTGGTTTATCTCCAATTGCAACGTATTCGCAAACCAAACATTTAAATTTTTCCATTAAAAAGCCACCACCTCTTTTACCTCTGGGATCTCATCTTTTAATCTCATCTCTATACCATGTTTCAATGTCATGGTGCTGAATGGGCAGCTTCCACATGCTCCAGTAAGTTGTACCTTTACAACCCCATCTTCTGTTACTCCAAGTAATTCAACATCTCCACCATCTGCCTGGAGAGTTGGCCTTACTTTTTTCAATACTTCTTCAACTCTTTCTTTTAATGTCATGGCGTATCTCCTATCTTTAATGTTTTACTCTATTTTTGATTTTTTCTTTCATCTCATCCACTATGGCTGGATCTTTACCAATTCTTTTATAATAATCTTTCAAAGCTGCTTCAATGGCCTCTTCAGCCATTACAGAACAATGGATTTTAGCAGGTGGAAGACCATCAAGTGCTTCTACAATAGCCTGATTTGTTAGTTCCAGAACCTCTTCTACTGTTTTACCTTTTAAAAGCTCTGTAGCCATAGAGCTTGATGCGATTGCAGCACCGCAGCCAAATGTCTTAAACTTCACATCTTCGATAATTCCCTGATCATTAATTTTGAAAAACAGTTTCATTACATCACCGCATGCTGGATTACCTACTTCACCAACACCATTGGCATCTTCGATTTCCCCCATATTTCTTGGGTTCATAAAATGATCCATTACTTTATCACTGTATGGCCCTTTTGCCATAACTTCCTCCAAAAAACTTTATTTATTATAATAAGGTGACATCTCGCAGAGCCTTTTAACAATCCCTGGAGTCACCTCTATTACCTTGTTAATTTCATCTTCTGTAGTATATTTAGACATTGAAAATGTTATTGAACCAGCACAAATATCGTTTGGTACACCTATTGCTGTTAAAACATGGGATGCCTGAAGATCTTCCTCATCTTCAGCAAGAATATTTGAAGAGCATGCTGAGCCACTTGCAGCAAAGATACCGTTTAAGGAATACCACAAGAGTAAAGATTCACCTTCAATATACTCTATCCAGAAACTTACATGACCAGGTAATCTATCCTTTTCATCACCTGTTATATGAAGGAATGAAAACATATTTTTAAGATTACCGATAAGCTTGTCTCTTAACTGATTCATTCTTTCTTTGTAATCAGCCATTTCAGATTTAGCTATACGGGCTGCTTCTCCAAGACCAACAATTGCTGGGACATTTTCTGATCCACTTCTAAATCCATTTTCTTGGAATCCACCATCAAATAATGGGGATAGATGTACACCTTTCCTTATATATAAACCCGCTGAACCTCTAGGACCATAAAAATTTTGACCTACTAATGATAAAA
>JAINCL010000217.1:0-1494 GCA_036574145.1 Deferribacterales bacterium
CCCTAGCTATAGCTAATGCCATAAAATGTTTTAATCCTGAATTATACCTTGTTGGTCTTTATAACTCACAACTTACTAAAGCTGCTCAGGATATGGGATTGAAATTTCTTGCTGAGGGTTTTGCAGATAGACACTACGACAAAAATGGGAAATTGGTTAGCAGAAGTATTGATGGTTCTGTGATACATGATCTTAGAGAGATAAAACATAGGGTTGAATCGATAATCGATCATGGAATTGTCAAAACGATGGAAGGTGATACCATTGAGATAAAAGTGGATACAATCTGCGTACATGGTGATAATGAGAATGCATTAAATATAACAAAAGAGTTAAACAGGCTATTAAAGCAAAGGAGGTAACTAATGAAAAAATTATTTTTAACATTTTTGATGTTAGCATTTTCCTCTTTAGTTTTTGCTACAGAAAAATGGGATATGCCCACTCCATATCCTGTGGCAAACTTTCACACTGTAAATATTCAGAAATTTGCCGATGATGTTGAAAAATTAACCAATGGTAAAATTAAGATCACTGTACACCCAAACGCATCACTTTTTAAGATGACTGAGATAAAAAGAGCAGTTCAGACTGGCCAGGTTCAGATCGGTGAAGTGATCTTCTCTTCCCTTGAAAATGAGGATCCAATTATGGGTATAGACTCAATACCTTTCCTTGCATCTGGGTATGACAAAGCTGAAAAACTATGGAAAGTAACAAGACCTACCATAGAGAAAAAATTTGAATCACAGGGGTTAAAAATATTATATGCTGTGCCATGGCCACCTCAAGGTCTGTATACTAAAAAAGAGATTAAGAGTGTAGCAGATATGAAAGGGTTAAAGCTCAGGTCATATAACCCTACAATTTCAAGAATTGCTGAACTTGTTGGGGCACAACCAGTTACTATTCAGGCAGCTGAACTAGCTCAGGCTTTAGCAACTGGAGTGGTGAATGCATTTATATCTTCATCAGCCACTGGTGTTGATACTAAAGCTTGGGAACAGATGACATATTTCTACGATATAAAAGCATGGTTGCCTAAAAATGTTATATTTATGAATAAAAAGATTTTCGACGCTCTACCAGCAGCTGAGAAAAATGCAATACTAACAGCAGCTTCTAAAGCTGAAAAGAGGGGCTGGGAGATGAGTAAAGAGAATTATGAGTCAACTAAAAAGATTCTCTCTGAGAAGATGAAGGTTTTAGAACCCTCAGTGAAACTACAATCAGACTTAGCTAAAATAGGTAAAAAATTATCGGATGAATGGATTAAAAAAACTGGCAAAAAGGGACAATCATTAGTAGAAGCTTATAGAAAATAAAATTATGAGTAAGATATATTCTATTGCTCTATGGGTCGCCGCGATAGCCAATATGGCGACCCTTGTTACTATTATTTTAAATATTGTACTGAGGATAGTCGGTATATCTGTTGGTGGGCTTGATGCATATGCAGGGTATTTTTTGGCTACTACATTTTTCCTTGCTATG
>JAINCL010000218.1:0-2022 GCA_036574145.1 Deferribacterales bacterium
CAGATCTATCTCGTAGCTAAAAATATGCTCATTACAAACTGTAACCGCCAATATATTGTTAGCACCGATATAGTGTGATGCAAGATAAAGTGTGTATGCACTATCGATACCACCACTTAGGGAAACGATGGCAGAGGTGTATCTTTTAAAAAACTCCTTCAATGAAGCCACCTCCAAGTAATTTCTCCCTTTGATAGATAGCTGCCACCTGTCCCGGAGCGGGGAAAGATTGCGGTGTGTCAAAAAGTAGATGGGCCCTGTTATCGGGGAGTAATTCTACGAGACATTCTGCATCTTTCATTTTATACCTTAGTTTTGCTGAACCTCTAAAAAGTTTTGGCTCTTCATTATAAAAATTACAATTCTCCAGTTTTACACCACGAAACCCTTTATCTTTGTTTTCCACAAGAATTATATTTCCTGTTTCAGGTTCGATCTTATATACATATAAAGGGTTGTGGTAGGATAGATTTAATCCTCTCCGCTGCCCAACAGTATAAAATTCTATTCCATAATGTTTACCGATTACTTTATTGTTTAATATAAAATCACCTTTTCTTATTTTGTTTGGGTCTATCTTTTTCCTTAAATAATCTCTGTAATCAGCACCTTCAAGAAAACAGATCTCCTGACTATCTTTTTTATCAGCAACGACAAGTCCAAAACTTGTAGCGATTTTTCTAACTTCGTTTTTTTCCATATTGGCAAGTGGGAAGATGGTTTTTTCAAGTACTTCCCTTTTTACCAGCGATAGATAGTACGATTGATCTTTGGGACTATCAAAAGATCTTTTTATATATAATTTGCCATTTTCTAGGATTTTATTAGCATAATGACCTGTTGCGATAAAATCGGCATCATATCTTAGTAATTCCGTAAAAAGGTAATAAAACTTAGCTTCCCTATTGCATAAAGCACAGGGGTTTGGAGTTTTACCCTTTCGATAACTATTTATAAAGTATGAGATTACTGTCTCGTTGAATTCAACGGTTTTATCCACAAGTTCCCATTTTATACCGATCTGTTTGGCAACTTTTTCGGCATCTATAAGATATTTATCCTGACCATCAAACATCTTGAAAGTAATACCTATTACCTCATAACCATCCTGTTTTAATAGATAAGCAGTGGTTGAAGAATCCACACCACCACTCATAGCTACAACAACTCTTTTCATTATAACCCCTTAGATTTAATTTAACACTTGCAAATTATTATAAAAAATCTTAATGAATTTCAATGAATAAAATCGATATTGATAAAATAGTTTTAGAACTTGTGGATCAAATCAAGAATGGGCGTGGAAAATATATATTTGAAACCTATATTAAACAACAGAATTTTAATTCTAAGATCCGTAAAGAGATAGGTGATAAATTTTTCGATGCAATAAGATTTTTAGGTTTGGTACAAAAAAAAGGTTTGGGGTATCTTGAAGGTTTTAAAAATGAACTTGAAAATTATGATTTAAAAAAAGAGGATTTGACCGATATTTTTGGGCTAAAAAACGTTATTGCTGAGAAAGTTTATAATTCTCTGGAAGATATTAATGATTTCAAGTTATATCTTAAAAGAGCCTCCCTTACTATAAGGGTAAATTTTCATAAAATATCCCGGGAGATCCTTTATAATAACTTATCTGTAAATTATAACATCAAAAAAACAGAGGTATCACCTTATGGAATATATTTTAATGAACATATAAATGTGAGAGATATTGATGAATTTAAGAAGGGGATGTTTGAAATTCAGGATGAGGCAAGTCAATTAATAATTCTTCTTGTAAATCCAAAACCAAAGGAATCGATTCTGGATCTCTGTGCAGGAACAGGGGGGAAATCGATTGCTCTACAATCACTTTATTATAATACTTTAAATATAGACGCATATGATATATCCGATAAAAGACTTAATGTTCTTAAAACCAGGGGTAACTTATTGAATCTTAGATTTAATTTCCCTAAAAAGATTAAAGAAAATTACTATGATAAGGTTTTGATTGACGCACCATGCTCCGGCAGT
>JAINCL010000219.1:0-3767 GCA_036574145.1 Deferribacterales bacterium
ATATTGCACCTATAGCGCCTATTGGGCTTCCACCTTCATCATCATCGGAATGTCTTGAACCCCCAAAAATCATAGCCCACCTTGCCATGTCTGCCAAAAACATAATCGCTGCAGCAAATGTGGCGGCTATAGTCCCAATAAGTATATCTCTATTGGTTATATGAGCTATCTCATGGGCAATGACACCCTCAAGCTCTTTACTGTCTAAAAGATGTAAAATACCCGTTGTAACTGCCACAGCAGCATTTGATGGGTTCCTTCCAGTTGCAAAGGCATTAGGGCTTGGGTTATCAATGATATACACCTTAGGCATAGGGATACCAGCTCTTGAAGCGATCCTTCTAACCATTGCATATAGATTAGGAGCTTCTGCCTCTGTTACCTCTTTAGCTCTGTACATCATTAGCACAATCTTATCGCTAAACCAATATGAGAAAAAATTCATCCCAAGAGCAATAATAAGAGCAATTATCATCCCATTTTGCCCACCAAGCATCCTTCCGATTAATAGAAATAAGATTGTTAACAATGTCATCAAAAATGCTGTTTTAAGCCCGTTCATCTAACCTCCTTGTAATTTACCATTTCTAGTGTTTTTTCTATCATAGCAACACTAACCTTAGTATTTATACATGGACCAAATGGTCTATAATTTATCAACCCTATAACAGGTAATGGGTATGTATCTTGGATCCCGCTAAGCATATCCCTTTCACATGCTACCGCTATTATCAAATCCGGTCTTGTCTCTTTTACAATCCTCCGTGCAATTGTACCACCTGTAGCCACCTTAGTATTTATATTATACTTTTCAGAAAGTTTTGCAAGATCACCTATATCGCACCTACCACATTTTTTACATATTAAGATATTGTGAGAGACTTTTAGTTCACAATTATCAAGCTGAATACAATGGGGTAAAAGTATCAATATATTTTTTATATCCTTAGATTTTACAAGATTTAAAACAAGCTCATTATTTACAGAGATAAAGGACCTTATCACCTTATCTTTATCTATTTTAAATAGTTTAGCCACCCTTAAAACCAATGGGAACAATAGCTTGGTTACAACCCCCCTTAATCTTGCAGAAAGTTTTGTCTGTCTACCAGACACCATTGCAATCACTAATATAACTGTAGAAATAAATAGAAAAACACCTGATAATAGTATCAACGTTGCGAATATAATACCCAAAATACTGGATATCTCACCCAAACCTTTATAAGATATATACCCGATAAGCAATATAAAAAATATTACAATAATCGATGTTATTAAAAGAAAAGAAACAAATATCCGTTTCTTTTCCGGTGATAAATCGTTATTCAAACTTATCTCCTACGATTAACTTAAATCCAGCAAGAAAACTCCTTGTATCCAATCTATTCTTACCTTCAAACTGCAATTCTTTGATCTTAAGCCCACCATCACCTGTGGCTATAGTAAAACTAACCTTATCCATTTCACAAACCATTCCGGGTTCACCCTTTGCATCCACAACATCTGCATCAAAAAATTTAACCATCTTCCCGTTGAAAAATCCATAAGCAGTAGGCCAGGGGACAAACCCCCTCATCATCCTCTCTATTAAAACAGCAGGCTTTGTAAAATCTATTTTACCATCCTCCTTTTTTATGATGGGCGCATAAGAAGATTCATTATGATTCTGAGGAATAGGTGTGATATCGTTATAACGAAATATCGTCTCCATTAACAGATCAGCACCTATCTGACTAAGCCTTTCTGATAATGTAATGGTTGTATCTTTCGGCATAATCTTCTCTTTTTGCACAAGCAGTATATCTCCTGTATCAAGCCCCTCATCCATCTTCATAGTGGTAACACCGATTTCAACCTCACCATTTATAATGGCCCAATTGACCGGAGCAGCTCCCCTATATTTCGGTAATAATGAAAAATGAACATTAATCGGAGCAAACTTCGGTATCTCTAACAACTCCTTAGGTAAAATCTTCCCATAGGCAACAACTATTATAAAATCAGGCTCACAGCTTTTTATCTTTTCCAGAGCTTCAAAGTTATTTTTGACCCTTTCCGGCTGATATACTTCCAGATTATGTGCAAGGGCAAACTCTTTAACCGGTGGAGCTTGCAATCTATTCCCTCTCCCCTTAGGTTTATCAGGTTGACACACTACTAAAGATACTTCGATACCATTTTTTACCAATCTATCAAGAGTAGGGACAGCCATCTCTGGTGTCCCCATAAACACAACCTTCATCTATCCTCCAGTAAAAAAATAGAATTAAAAAATATACTGTTCCGAAGAGATCCTCTTTTCTATCTCACCAAGAATCCTCTCCTCATCCTGAAGATCTTTGGCTTCGAAAGTCACAGTGAATCTTAGAAAATTGCCAGCATCATCCCATGGAACTGAAGAGATAAGCTTCTCCCTTATCAAGAAGTCGCAAAATTCTTCTGCATTGGCAAATTTTCTACCACTTTTTGTCCCTTTTGGGATTTCAAAATATAGATAAAATGTCCCCTTAGGCTCATTAACAAAGAATCCGTTCTTTCTGAGTATTTCCGCTACCCTTTTTAACCTTCTCTGATACTTGCTGGTAATACCTGAAATAATCTGCGGATTTCTAAGGGCATAAGCAGCAGCCTTCTGTATAGGAATAAATTGACCTGAATCGTTATTATCTTTAACTGTGGCAAATGCTTTCACCAGCACCTCATTACCACAAACAAAAGCCATCCTCCAACCTGTCATATTAAAAGATTTAGATAATGAATGTATCTCTATACCTACCTCTTTAGCACCAGGAACAGATAGGAAAGACTCCTGCTTCTCCCCATATGTAAGCTCGATATATGCAGCATCATGGATTACAGCTATATTATATTTTTTAGCAAATTCCACAACTTTTTCGAAAAAACTAACAGGAGCTATGGCACCAGTTGGATTGTTAGGATAGTTAATATACAGTATTTTTGCTTTTCTAGCAATATCTTCCGGAACTGCATCAAGATCAGGTAAAAAATTGTTCTCTTTTAAAAGTGGCAGATTATAAACCTCCCCACCAAGATATTTGGTTATGGTTCCTGTCACAGGGTAACCGGGAACAGTCATAAGTGCATAATCCCCAGGATTTATAAGGCAGAAAGGGATCATGGCGAGAGCTGGTTTGGAACCTATACTATGATTTACCTCTGTAATCGGATCTATATCGACTCCAAATCTATTTTTCATATATTCAGCGGCTGCATCTTTAAATTCCTGAATCCCATTATCGGAATAAAATCTATTCTCTTTCTTTTTTGCTTCGGCACATAAAACCTCCACAATCGAGATATCAGCCATATCGTCAGGCTCACCAACCCCCATATCGATCAATTCTGCACCGGGATTAGCTTCCAATGCAGCTCTTTTAGCCCTTTTAATCTTTTCAAACTTATAGATTTTCGTATCCTTGCCAAACATCTTACCACCAAGTCTTTCGGCAATCATATTCTGCATAAAATCGATCATCGATATTCCTCCATTATATTAATTCAAGTTATTATACATTTTTGGTAATTTTTTTCAAGAATCAAATTTAATCTTTTGTCTCTCCACCATCAGTTTGTAACTGATATAATTTTCGCTAAAGTATTGTATCGAGATTTGAACCCGACCGATCAATGTATGGGAAAATTAATAACCCACCTGTTTATGTCGCCATTAAATTTACATAGATAGATGAACATGATAAGATAGCCATATCCAAATTTTTAAGTAATTTTGAAGAGAATGTGCC
>JAINCL010000220.1:0-1496 GCA_036574145.1 Deferribacterales bacterium
AGAGATAAAATTTAAGAAATATAAGAATGAGTTGGAAGATCTTATCGAGAATTTAGGTTTGACTATTATTGAGGAAGATTTTTATAACAAGACAAATTATGTTATTTACTGTGTAGATGATTTAGTAGACAGTATTACAAAATTTTTGGATTGTTACGAAATAAAAGATATTGAGGAAACAGGTTGGGAGTCTAAATGGAAGGAATATATAAAACCTGGTCATCTAACTCCTAACCTAAAATATGTTTTTGATATTCAAGAGTTACATGGTAAAAATACTATACTAATAAATCCATCATTAGCTTTTGGTACTGGGACTCACCCCACTACACAACTTGCAGCAACTCTTCTGGAAGAGGTAGCAAAGGATAAAGTGGTCATGGATATTGGATGTGGTAGTGGTATATTATCAATTGCTGCAGAAATATCAGGAGCAAAAAAGGTTTTTGCCTTTGATAATGATAAAATTGCCTTACAAAATACAAAAGAGAATATAGCTGCTAATAACATGGGAAAAATATTTATATGGGCAGGTGATACAAATTCTATAAAAAATAAAACTTCAGTAGATATCATTGTTGCAAACATTATCTCTTCAGTATTATTGTCAATTAAAAATGATATATATAACTTATCTCCAGACTATATTATTTTATCAGGAGTCTTAGAATCTGAGAAAGATGATTTTATATCCAATTTCAATTCCTACTATTACATAATAGATAAAATTCTTTCAAAGGACAACTGGATTGGAATACGATACAGGAGGAAAAATGACTGAAAAGATAAAAAGATTTTTCATAGAAAAAGAATTAACTGATGAACTTGAAGTAGAAGATGATCTCTATCACCAGTTAAAAAATGTTTTAAGAATAAAAATAGGTGATAAATTTGCATTTATAAATGAACAAGAAATTGGGGAATATCAGTTTTACTTTGGAATGAAAAAATCAGGTATTTTCAATATAATAAAGAAAGAACCTCTAAAAAAAGCTGATTATACATTAAATATTTATTTAAGCATTCTTCAACGTGAATATTTAGATTTTGTTGTGGAAAAGCTTGGTGAAATAGGTGTTACGACTATAATACCAACCATCACAAAAAGATCTATACAACATATAAATGAAAACACATTAGAAAGGATGAAAAAATTGCTTTACAAAGGATTTCTCCAGGCAGAACATAATTTTTTACCCATTATACAGCAACCCACCTACCTTACAGATATAGAACCTGACACAACAAATAGCTTTGTGTTATATGAAAGGGAAAATGAGAAAAAAAAGATCGATATAAAAGATAAAAATGTAAGCTTAGTAATTGGACCAGAGGGGGGGTTCAATGATAATGAATTAGATATACTTTTAAATAAAGGATTTAATATAGTTTCACCTATTAATGGTATTTTGAAAGCAGAAACATCTGCAATAATCTTTGCAGGATATATAAAAATTTTGATAGATACATTTTAAATGATTAACCAGGATATAGAT
>JAINCL010000221.1:0-1563 GCA_036574145.1 Deferribacterales bacterium
GTTTTCAACATTTTTAAGGTTATTTATTGATGGATTTATTGCTATTCCAAAGTCTTCGATATGGGCAGATTGCCCTGTTGAAAGGCAAAGTGAACCTTCGAAGAAGTATATGTTGGGAAAATGGGAAAAAAGGAGATCCCAAGCAATATTCATGTAACCCAGACTACCAGAGCCTCTTATATAAAGTATTCGTTTATCATGATTTTCAGCAAGTTTTTTTGATATTATTTTTATAACATTTTCCTGGGAAGCTTGATATTTTATATTGTTTAATGTATAAAAAGATTCATCTTTGTTATCAATTAACTCTCTTTTTAAAAATTTTTTTAATTTGGGGCAAATAAATTTATATCCACTTGGATGATCTTTTGGGAAAAAGAGAAGATTATCGTCGATCTCCAATCGACATGCTTCTATACAATCTTTTGTACATAGAAACTGTTTCATTTTATTAGATATTAGATCTCGGTATTTTGATTGTTTTACCAGGGATCAGTGTTTTTGTTTTATTAATTTTTATGATGTAGTCAGGTTTTGTATCGTATTTATTGGCAAGTTTATAAATAGTATCACCCTTTTTTACAGTATGTAAAAGGAACTTACTTTTACTGTTTTTATTGCGATCTTTTTTAACTGTTTTTGATACATATTTTTTGGTTGGTATTTCCAAGGTCATTCCAACTTTTAATGCTTTAATATTATTTACTCTTTTAATCGTATCTACTGTTGTTTTATGTTTTTTGGCTATGGAAAAGAGAGTATCACCTTTTTTTACTACATATGTTTTAATTGAACCAGTTTCACGGTCAACAACATTTTTAGTTACTTCATCTAATTTATCAGGGGTTACCAAAGTCTTGGTTGATCCTACTGGTATTAATACAGGAAAACCTGCCCTCACTATTTGTTTTTTAATTCCGTTAAATGATGTTATCTGTGATGGACTTATTTTATATTTTTTAGCGATATCGACAATTCGTTCACGTTTTTTTGGTGTATAGATCTTTACCTGTAGAAGCTCTTCTGGATAATATTCTTTTAGAGCTAATTCAACTTTCTCTTTATATCCGAGGGGTATTTTTAGGGTAAATGTATCATTGGGAGGGGTAACCCATCTTCTCAAAGAAGGATTTAGTTCTATTATTTCATTCATTTCTATACCTGTTATCTTACTTAATACCTGTAGATTTACTGGGAAGTTAAGGTCTACTTTTTCATAAACTAAAGGCTCTACTTCTGGGAATTTGAATCCATATCTCAATAGATTTTTGTGTATTTTCATAAGTGCAAAATATTTTGGAACATAGTCTTTTGTTTCTTCTGCAAGGTGTTTGTATCCTGTCAGTTCAAAATAATCTTCAGAATTAAATTTATCGATTGCTCTTTGAATTCTCCCTGCACCTGCATTATATGCAGCCAATGCCAAATTCCAATCACCAAATTTTTCATAAAGATCTTTTAAATGTTTGGCAGCAGCATCGGTGGACTTTTCAAAGTCTTTACGCTCATCTACCCAATAGTTTACTTTTAGTCCATAAAGCCTGCCGGTGGATTCCATAAATT
>JAINCL010000222.1:0-8388 GCA_036574145.1 Deferribacterales bacterium
ATTCGTCGGCTTCCCCCTTCTAAGGTCATCATCATCCATAGCAGGTAGATCATCATGTATTAATGAGTATGTATGAAGCATCTCCACAGCAGCGGCAAATGGTGTAACTTTATCGAAATACCCATCAAAAATACCGAAAGATGAATATATAAGAGCTGGTCGCAACCTCTTCCCACCTGCAAAAACACTATACCTCATTGCATCCACAAGCCCATCAATCTGCGGATCTTTACTTACAAGATACTGTTCAAGCCAGGTATCAACCCTTTTAGCCCAAAAAGAAATATATTTTTTTATATCAAATATCACCTAATTCCTCCGTTTTAAGCCCCTCATCTTCTGATGAACTCAATATCTTTTCAACCTTTAGCTGAATTTCAGATAATGTTTTCTTGCAATCAACCACAAGATCCATCCCCTCTTTAAACAGATCCAGAGTTGTCTCAATACCATACTCATCAGATTCCAGCATATTAACTATCTCTTCTAATCTTTTTAATTTCTCTTCAAACTTCATTTAAAACCTCATTTTATTTTATCATACACCAATTCACAATGTCCGTCAACCTTTACATTATAAAATGCATCTTCAATAATACCTTTCACTATTACAAATGTAGATCTTATGATCCCCATCGTCTTTTTACCATACATAACCTTTTCACCATATGCCCCATACGCCTCAGCCACCTTCCTATCCGGATCTGATAAGAGTATAATTTTTAGGTTATGTTTCTCTTTAAACTTTTTGTGACTTGCAATGCTATCAGGGCTAACACCGATAATGGTAAAACCCTTTTCAGCAAACTTATCCACCAAACCGCTAAAATTTATCGCTTCCTTTGTACATCCGGGAGTATTATCCTTTGGATAAAAATATAATACTATCCTATCAAAACTATCAAGACTGTACTCCTTACCATCATCACCCATCAATTGAAAGGCTGGCGCCTTATCACCTTTACTTAATCTATTAGACATATTGCCCCCTTATATATATTTTGCATATAATTGACCGCAAGCTCCATCGATATCTGCTGCAAGACTTTTCCTTATAAATACTGTGAAATTTCTATCTGTAAGATATTTCTGAAAATTTAATACCACATCCTCATCTGAAGATTTATACTCACCACCAATTGTCTGATTATAGACAATAAGATTTATCTTAACTGGCAAACCTTTCAACAACTGAACAACCCTTTTGGCATCTTCTATTGTGTCGTTTACCCCTTTAAGCATCACATATTCGATAGTTATCCTTTTTCTCTTTTGTAAAGGAAGTTGTTTTAGTTTTGACAACAGAGTATTAATGGGAAATCTATTATTGATCGGCATAATTCTACTTCTAACCCCATCAGTGGTTGCATTTAGGGAAACTGCAAGATTGACAACCTTTTTCATAGAGAAAAGCTTATCAAGATGGTTCACAACGCCAGATGTCGAAACAGTAATCTTTCTATGAGAAAATCCTACCCCATTCTCATCGGTAAGTATCTCAAGAGATCTTATCACATTGTCAATATTATCAAGAGGCTCACCCATCCCCATATATACAATATTTGTAAGTTTCCCACCCTTATCTTCAAGAACCTTTTTCATGAATAAAACCTGTCGAATGATCTCAGAAGTGGTAAGATCCCTCTTAAACCCAACCTGAGCAGTATTACAAAACTTACACCCCATACGACACCCAACCTGTGTGGAAACACATAACGTATGTCTATCAGCATCTTTTAAAATTACCGATTCTATCTTTTCACCATCTTCCAGAAGAAACAACCCTTTTAGAGAAAGATCCCTCTTAGACTCTTTCAATTCAAGAAGAGTGAAATCTGTAAAAGCTGCAACCTCTTTAATCTTTTTTCTAAATTCCTTAGACAGATCACTCATCATATCAAAATCGTTTACAGCTTTACTATATACCCACTTATATATCTGATCCCCTCGATATGTTGGCTCCCCCAATGAGTTAACCAAATCCCTTATTTCCTCTAAAATTAAACCATCAATCTTTATCATCATATTCACCAAATAATTTTTTATACATATTTTGATAACCCATCAAAAGGTTCACATTTCCAACCTTTTTTAATATCTCGATTAAATTTTTCATATCATCTTTATCTTTATATATATCCACTTTTTTCTGTAATATTTTTAAATACTCTTCATATTCCCCTAACAATAGTAGTATTTCAAGATACCTATTTATATCATCTTTATTGTATTCATCAGCAATTAAAATAACATATTGCCATTTTTTAGCTTCTGATAAAAGATTATTATTTAGTAATAAATTAACAAGTTCTCTACATTTTTCAATGGAAAATTCTTTAGCAAGATCATTTTCATATAATCTGATATTTTCTGAAAGATCCGAATCGATTTTTTTATTATCCCAATCACCAAATTCATACAATTCACGATAATCTTTTTCAAAAACAGATTTAAAATCTAGCTTTTTGAACACAACGGGATTATCCGACACTCTGGAAAGCAGGTATAAACCTTGAAAAAACTCTTCCTCCTCCTTTGTGGTAAAAAGAAGTCCATTATAGTCCAATACAGCTAAAAGCTGTCTTGCAGAATATTCTTTGAAATTATCGTTACCATAAATCAATACATTATTACAGAATATCATATCAAATTTAAAATTAAATAGATTATCAAGAGTATTTTTCAAAATATTAATCTTAAAAAACTCCACATTCTTCTTTAAACCATCATCTATGCAATAACCATTTTTACACTTCTTAAAATATTTTTTATATTCTTCCCCAAGATTTTTTAAGTCATACTCCTTATATATCCCATCAACAGCATCTTTAATGGAATGCTCAGATATGTCCACACCATAAACATTATGCCTTATACCTAATTCTGTTAAAACAATAGAAATGGAATACGCCTCCTGCCCTTCAGCACAACCAAAACTTAGTATATTTAAATAACTCCCACTCTTAACTACACTTTTTAAATAATTAAGCTGCGGTTCATTTCTGAAAAAATAACTTTCATTATTAAAAATACACCTATGTAAATTATTTTCTACAAATCGCTCCAGATCCTCTTCAGTTTGTGGAAAACCATCGAATACTGAATATAAGATATTTAAGACACAATTTACATTTTGTTCATTAATCTTCAACCCATAATTATACTCAACAAACTTAAATATTAGCTCTATAAAGGTTGAAGAATTATAAACTTCTTTTAACGTCCTCATCTGTAGGGTATATATTGATTATCTTTATAATGTTTGTATTGACAAAAATCTTTTTAATATTCTCGCTCAAATTTGTAAGAAACAATTTTTTGTCTTTATCCTGCAATAATTTTAGAATCTGAATTAGCTCTCTAAGCCCACTACTGTTAATATATGTGATTCTTGAAAAATTAATAATAACAACATCCACTTCGTTAACAATCTTATTAATATAATCCTTAATTTCACATCCGGTAATGGCATCCATATCACTTACCGGAAAAATCAATTCAATCTTCCCTTCCCGTTCTTTATAAAAAGCCATAATAACCTCCTATTATGTTAACTTCTTCAATTCTATCTGTCTTCTAAAAACATACTTCACGATAAGGTCCCTATCCCTTTCCCGTATGGAGATAAACTCCACTCCATATTCATATTTTTTATCCACCTTAGGAAATACTGTAACTACACGTCCAAAAATTTCATTTATGGTAGGGAAATGATCGGTAAGGTCTACCTGTATTATATCATCTTCCACAAGTTCAATTTCCGTCTGTAATCTCACTCCACCACCTGATATATCCTTTACAAGAGCATCGTAACTATTTACTTTAAAAATAATATCACCATTTAATTTTTCAAAAAAAAGCCTATGAATCTTTATCTTAAGTCTGCAATCGACACGGAAAAATTTTCTCAGTTCTGAGCGATATATATACTCCGGTTTTTTAAGCTTTAACATCGGTATCCCATCTACTACACGACCTTCAACTTTTGTATCAAAACTGAATCTTCCACCACTTGCAATAAATGATACCTCAACTTCTGTCCCGGGTAATATCGGGAAGGGGACACCTTTGAGGGTAGGTAGAGATATGTATATACCATCACCTCTTAAATCTTCAATTCTTGAATCGTAAACCCCTTGATAAGAACCTGATCTCACAGAAATATTTACCTTTGTATTTAACTGTAAAAAATTTTTATAATCCTTAATCTTCTCCATCAGCCATTATCCATCTGAAGTTTTGGGAACAATAATACAAATTCGGTGCCATTTTCTGAGGTAAATATTCTCAGTTCACCCTTATGATTTAGCACCACCTTTTTAACTATCGTTAACCCCAGCCCAGTAGCTCTTTCATCATTTTTCGTTGTAAAAAAAGGGTCAAAGATCTTATCTTTTATTTCCTCAGGTATCCCGCCACCGTTATCTTTAATAGATATTGCACAATAATTATCCAACTCATAGGTTTTAATAGTAATTTCAGGATTTGAAACAGAACTGACAGCATCGTTTGCATTGAGTAAAATATTAAGTATTGCTTGTTGAATATCCCTCTTTACACCATAAATAAGATTTAAATTTTCTGCTAAATCGATATTTAACTTAACATTACTACGTCTGATATCATATTCCGCAAAACTCAAAAGCTCTTTAATGACATTATTAATATTTAGTTTGGTGGGTGATTCACCACTCCCCTTAACAAAAAATGTTAAATTCGATACAAGATCAAGTATCCTATTTAATGCACCCTTCATCTTCTCTGAGAATTCATCAACTACAGTATCTTTGACCTCAGACATTTTTATTTTTGAACTATATATATCGATATATGTTTTGATAGCAGATATAGGATTATTTAACTCATGTATCACACCAGAAGCGATCCTACCAATAAGGGTGATATTATCCAACTCCTTCTCCCTTTTTACCATATTCTCAATCTCTGTCAAATCCTTTAAAAAAATATATAACTCACCATCATAAAAAACAAAGTTACCCAGAAATATATTTTCATCTAATCTGAATTTGTAATTTTTCAAATGACCAATTTTTCTTATCTCTCCAAGAAATTCATCGGAATTATTAAATATGATATTAAGATCAAAAAGCTTTTTATAAGAATCTCTTATAAACTGATACCCCATTGCAGCACTATTTGCATAGGAAAGATACATATCTGAATCGATAATCAATATAGGATCAAGTGATGATTCAACTATAAGATTGAACCTTGTTTCAGTTTTCCTTAACTCCTTATCCACAGAAACCAGTTTTTTCACCTTCTCCTCTAAAGAACTAGAAATCTCTGCCACAAGTGGATCTATAGTAGACTCAAAATTTATATTCTCCAGTATCTTTTTCAGATCATGGGGGAAACTAATCGGATCGATCGGCTTTGTAAAATAACCTACACAACCTATCTTTTCCGCCATCTTTTTATATTCTGGTTCATATGCTGCTGTAAGAACAACAATCGGGATATGCTTTGTGGAAGGCTTAGATTTTAGAAGAGTAGCCGCTTCAAGACCTTTGAGGTTTGGAAGATTTATATCCATCAAGATAAGATCAGGTTTGTATTGTTCCGCTTTGTCAATGGCATCCAATCCATCCACTGCATTCATAACTGAAAAGCCATGCTTTGATAAAATAAATTCCACAAGTTTATAATTATCGAAATTATCATCAACGTATAACACTCTCACCAGTCAACCTCAAAAAATTGTCTATTTCTATGTTTTAAACCTAAAAATAGAAATTGTAAAGTAAGAACTTATTATATTTTAACTATTTTGTAATCATCTCCAGTAATACTAACCCCCCCATTCCTGGTCACTATAAATGTATTTTCTATCCCCACCATACCTACACTAGCAATCCCTTTCTTAGGTTCAATAGCCATTACCATATTCTCTTCCAACGGTTCATCAAAACCTTTAGCTACCACAGGATATTCATCTATTACAAGACCTATCCCATGGGCTAAAAACTTCACTTTATTTGGACCAAACCCCATGAAATCTTTATCAAACTCTTCATCTATCGTAGCCATAACCTCTTCATATATTTGAGATGGGATTGCACCAGGCTTTAATCTCTCAGCCACCATATTCTGAATATCTACACATCGTTGATGATAATCATAAGCAATTTCTGGTATATTCCCAATAGCGTAAACAGTGGTCTTATCTGTATGATAACCTTGATAACCACAACCGATATCAAGCATTACAACAGTATCTTTTTTTAAGATATTGTTATGATTACCTAATAATGGTACAGCCGGTGCTATACCAACAATACCTGCAGGTCCATCAAAAGAGTTATAATAGTTACCACTTTCACCAAAACAGATATTACCCACAAGCAGCTCTGCATTAAATGTTCCCATACGGGTAAGCCCCTGCCCACCTCTTTTTACCATTTCATAGAAAGCTAAAGCCCCTAATTCAGCTTCACTTATCCCAGGTTTTAAGATTTGAGGGATAACATTCTGCATTACATCCTCATGTATTTTCCCACTTTTCTTCATCAGTTCTAATTCATAATTCGACTTTACACTTCTAGTTTTCAAAATCGCAAGATCTGCTGAATATATATGTTTAAAATTAAAAATTTTATTGAACCTTTCAAAAAATCCCATCGGTAGTATATCTTTTTCTATATAAATTGTATCATATTTTAAGTTTGTATAATTTAGTATATCTTTAAAACTTTTTATCTGATATATAAATTCAAGAGGACTTTCTATTTTCCCCCTATCAAAACTTTTCCTTATAAAAAAATGATTATTACCATTTCTTTCTATAATCAAAACCCCATTTTGCATCGTATTTGTAAAATAGAATTGATTTACTTTGCTAAAAATCGCAGCCACTTCCCATCTGTCATCAATCTTAGTTAAATTCTCTTTGAATCTAACTATCCTTCCCATTAATTCATCTACTAACTTCATAACAATGACTCCTTTGTAAATCTTTTTGTATTTAAATAGCTCCTTATTTTAGCAATAACTCTTTTTTCTATCTGTCTTATACGCTCCCTTGTAAGAGATAACGCTTTCCCAACCTCATCAAGGGTCATAGGCTTCCTACCATCTATGCCAAACCTCATAATAATAATCTTTCGCTCAGATTCTGTTAGATAGGTTAACCACTTATTAACCAATTCCTGTAAATTAGCTTCAAATGCTTTATAAAATGGATCTTTTAATAAATTATCTGCTATTAAATTATGCAAACTCTCATGTTCATCATCAGATATTGGAGAATCTATAGATATATCTTGACGCATCGCTTCAATAGCTTTATACAAATTTGCTATAGATATCCCTGTATAAGAAGAGATTTCCAGATATGTAGGGTTTCTTCCTAAACTCTCCTTTAATTCAGGTGTTGCTTTTATGATTTTTTTTACAAAATCCATTACATGAATTGGCACTCTTACTATTTTGGTATTGGTAATAATAGCCCTTTCAACAGACTGCCTTATCCACCATGTTGCATATGTACTAAATTTAAACCCTTTTCTATAATCGAATTTTTCCACTGCCTTTAATAACCCAATATTCCCTTCAGATATTAAATCTTCAAGGGGAACACCCTTATTAGCATATCGTTTAGCTATGGAAACCACTAACCTTAAGTTACTTTTGATAATAATCTCCTTAGCCTCTACATCTCCAGCTTCTATTCTCCTAAATAATTCAATTTCGTCATCCTTGGTTAACAAAGTTGTATTGGCTAATTCCCTGAGATATAATTTTAAACCATCTGGTGTAGTCGAAGTATCTTGTAACTGTTCATCTAAAATCAGATCACCGTTATCTTCAATTTCATTTTCCTTAGACTCATTTTCATCTAAAATAATATTGGAAAGTTCATCACCTACAACAGTAACATAAAAATCTGCAATGCCATTCTGTTCTTGTATGTTATCAACAATACTATTAGATTCTGATATTCGTTTTTTTCTTTCCATAACACCATTTTTATGATAGACTTGTTTATAAATAACCTATTTTATAATAAAACTATTTTTCATTAAAAATCAAGTAAATAATCGCTTAATTTGTAAAAAAATATTGATTTTTTATTAAAATAATTTAAATTAATTAACAAAAAACGAGGTTTGATATGAAGGAAAAGGTATTGGAATTAAAGAAAAAGGTTATAGAGTGGGAAGATATCTATGAATTACTTGATATAGAGGATAGAAATGAATTAAAAAAGATGAAATCCGAAATCGATGCACTTTTAAAAGAGTTATCGTTTGATGACCTAAAATGGATTGATAATCAGATTTCCCACTGGTATGCACGATATTTAGAGGTGGAAGTAAATACAAGAATTAGATTGAGTGAAGGATGATAAGAAAGGTTGGATTGATT
>JAINCL010000223.1:0-1685 GCA_036574145.1 Deferribacterales bacterium
TCTACCGACAACTGTACCAAACCTTTTGACTTTACCTCTGACATTCATAGTTCTTACATCCACTACTTTCACATTAAAAAGCTTTTCTACAGCTTCCTTGATCTGAATCTTATTAGCTCTTTTATCCACTTCAAACACTACCTGATTTTCTTTCTCTTTCAGATCAACAGCTTTCTCAGTAATAAGAGGTCTTTTAATTATATCATAAATAGTTAACATTATCCAAGTACCTCCATACAGGTTGAAAGGGCATCTTTCGTCATAATAATATTATCTGCATTTACAACATCATACACATTAAGCCCTTTTACATTAAGTAAATTAACATTCTGTAAATTCCTAAATGCTCTCATAGTCTTGTCGTCTATCTCTTTATAAACTATAAGAACTTTTTTACTCAAATTAAGATCGTTTAATATTTTGACAGCATCTTTAGTCTTACCGCTATCAACAGTTATACTTTCAACAACTTTTACTGCTGCATCATCAAATTTAGCTTTCACAGCAGATTTTAAAGCATTTTTAACCTTCTTCTTTGGCATGGTATAAGAGTAATCTCTTGGCATTGGGCCAAATATCACAGCGCCACCTCTCCAGAGAGGAGACCTAATTGATCCTGCCCTGGCTCTACCAGTACCTTTCTGTTTCCATGGTTTTCTACCACCACCTTCAATAAGGGTTCTATTAAGAGTAGAATGTGTACCCGCCCTTCTACATGCAAGTTGCATCTTAACAACTTCATGAATTAACCACGGTTTTACCGGGTAGGTCATAATATCATCAGCTACCTCAACCTGCCCAACCTTTTCATTTTTCAAATTCACTACATCGACCAAAGCCATAAATATCCTCTTTATCTTTTCTTAGTTGTCTCTTTTATATATACTATACTATTTTTATGCCCAGGTATAGCACCTTTTATTAACAACAGGTTCTTATCTTCAAGAACTTTAACAACCTCTAACTTCTGAACAGTAACAGTTTTACCACCCATTCTACCAGGTAATCTTTTACCCTTTAATGTTTCTCCCGGCCACTCTCTCATACCGATGGCACCGGGTGCTCTATGGAAATCTGAACCATGTGCTGCAGGTCCACCTGCAAATCCATGTCTTTTAATAACACCCTGAAAACCTTTACCTATTGAAACACCTTGCACATCCACAATGTCACCTTCAGCAAATACATCAACTTTAATCTCCTGACCTAATTGATATTCATCAGGGTTATCTACTCTAACCTCTTTTAAAACCTTACATGGTTCAACACCATTTTTCTTAAAATGGCCACCCATAGGTTTGTTTACACGGTTAGTTTTTAATATTTTATCAAATCCAAGCTGAAGTGCATTGTAACCATCTGATTCAACTGTTTTCTTTTGAACCACAAGACATGGACCTGCCTGTACAACTGTAACAGGTATAACATTACCATCAGATGTGAAAATTTGCGTCATCCCAATTTTTCTGCCTATCAACGCCTTTACCATCTTATCCTACCTTTTATAATTTTATCTCTACATCCACCCCAGCAGATAACTCTAATTTCATTAGAGCATCTATTGTTTGTGGAGTATGTTCATAAATATCTACTAATCTCTTATGAGTTCTAACCTCAAATTGTTCAAAAGATGTTTTGTTTACATGAGGGGATCTCAATACAGAGTATTTCTCAATCTTTGTAGG
>JAINCL010000224.1:0-8104 GCA_036574145.1 Deferribacterales bacterium
CCAGGTTCTACAAAAGAAACTACAGATTCAGATATCCTACCATTGTTTTCATTATTTTTTATAATCTCTATCTGCTCATCCGTGAGCCAAATAACGGTTTGCTTTAATTTAATTGTTACATTTTTAAAAAAAGCTGGCTGAATCCCTGCTTTTCTTGCTCTTAGGGATATTTCTGGCAAAGGTTTTGGACCAATATTCTTTAAACTTTTATAATATATTGGAGAAAAATTAGGCTTAACATCTATCAGATTAGCCATCACTTCAATATCTATCCCAAAAACAAAAAAAGACAAAAATATTAAGAAAAACATAAACTTTTTGAAATTAGATAATATTTTTGACATATTAAGCCTCCTATAAAGTAGATAATTAATTATAATAGGATTAAAAAAGAATACAACAAAAGTTCAAAAAAAATTATAAATAAAATTAAAAAGGGTGGTAACCCACCCTTATGTTTATATTAACTACAATGTGAATATCCACAAGAATAACATACATCACACCCCTCTAAATATTCTATTGGTCCTCCACATTCTGGGCATGCTCCATTTTTTACAATACTTTCCTCTTTCTCTTCAACCTGTTCTAAAAGTTTATCAACGGTTATAGATTCCTGATTTATAATCTTTATTTCGATAGGGTTTTGTAGAGATCTTTCAATAGCCTTAGCCACAGCATCAGCACAACTTAATACCTGATTAGGTCCAAATCCGAATTTCATATGACATGATATACCTTTTAACTGTTTTATGATAATATCTGGGGAACCGCCACTTCTAAAAACAATTGAAATAAGTCTACCTATAGCTTCACATTGACTTTGGGCGCATCCACCAGCTTTCCCCATACTTGTAAACACCTCAAAAGGTTCACCGTTTTCATCTGAATTTATAGTGACATATAATTTACCACAACCTGTCATCATCTCTATCGTTTTACCATAGAGTATTTTAGGTCTCGGTCTTGGTTGAAATACAGCTTTAATCTCTGGCTCAGTAGGTGATGTATCCTGTTTTGTTCCTATATTTATTACCTGATCTTCTCTACAACCATCACGATAAATGGTAATACCCTTACAACCTAGCTTATATGCAAGTAGATAAACATTTCTCACATCATCTACAGTAGCATCGTGAGGGAAGTTTACAGTTTTGCTAACAGCATTGTCGGTATATTTTTGGAATGCTGCCTGCATTCTAACATGCCAAATTGGGCTTATTTCGTGTGCCGTTACAAAAACTTTTCTAACCTTCTCGGGTAATTCTTGAATATCTTTCAAAATACCTTTTTCAGCTATCTTTTCCATCAACTCTTCAGAGTACAATCCCATATCTTTTATAACCTTTTTAAATATAGGATTAACCTCCACAAGTTTGGTATTGTCCATAACATTTCTATAAAAAGCAATTGCAAAATAAGGTTCTACACCGCTTGATGCATTACCTATAATAGATATAGTTCCAGTAGGTGCAATGGTGGTTGTGGTGGCATTTCTCATATATTTATAGCCAAGGGATGTATAAATACTTTCTTCAAAATTTGGGAAATTACCCCTAATTTCGGCAAGTTTAGAGGAAGCATATTTAGATTCATCCTGGAAAAATTTCATCAGTTTTTCAGCAAGTTCTATGGCTTCATAACTATTATATGGGATGCCAAGCAATGCAAGTAAATCTGCCCAACCCATAATGCCGAGGCCTATTTTTCTGTTTTTCTTCGTCATATGTTCAATTTCTGGAATTGGGTATCTATTCATATCGATTACATTATCAAGGAAATGAACTGCAGTATGTATTACATATCTAAGCTCATCCCAATCTATACCACCATCTTTAACAAATTTAGCAACATTAATTGAACCGAGATTACAAGATTCGTATGGTAATAAAGGCTGTTCACCACAAGGGTTGGTACTTTCTATCTCCCCCTCTTTTGGTGTTGGATTATCCCTATTGATTCTATCGATGAAAATAATTCCAGGATCCCCACCTTCCCAAGCAAGTTTGACCATGCTCTCAAAAACATCTTTAGCATTAAGCTGACCACAAGGTTTTTTATTTCTTGGATTAATTAAATCGTAATCCCTACCCTCTTCTACAGCCTTCATAAATTCTTCAGTGATGGCAACAGAAAGGTTAAAATTCGTTAATTTTGTTTTATCCTTTTTAGCAAAGATAAAATCCATTATATCAGGGTGATCAACCCTGAGAATACCCATATTTGCCCCACGTCTTGTTCCACCCTGCTTAATAACTTCAGTGGCTGCATCAAATACAGAGATAAATGAAATAGGTCCACTTGAAACACCTTTGGTAGTTTTTACCACATCATCCTTAGGACGAAGTCTAGAAAATGAAAACCCTGTACCACCACCAGATTTGTGTATCAAAGCTGTGTACTTGACAGCTTCAAATATTTTATCAAGGGAATCCTCTATAGGTAAAACGAAACAGGCAGACAGCTGCTGTAAATCCTTACCAGCATTCATCAATGTGGGAGAGTTTGGCAAAAATTTTAATGAAACCATAATGTCATAAAACTTTTTAGCAGTTTCTTTAATATCATTTACCCCATAATTCTTATCAGCCTGTGCAATATTTATAGCTACTCTTTGGAACATCTCTTTAGGAGTTTCAAGCAACTTGCCATCCGAATCCCTTTTAAGGTATCTTTTCTTCAACACCGTAATGGCATTACTGGATAATTCTGGCTCTTCTGTTAAAATCTCTTTAATTTCAACCATAAATGAAATCCTCCAACATTTCGTAATCTATATACTAAAAAAATCTATTACAAACTTCAAGAACAAAAATATAAGATACTATAAAAACAAACAATTCAAATTCAAAACATGTTTTTAAAAAATCATAAAAACAAATACTATATATTTATAAATAAGTTATAATTACAATACAAAAAACTAAGAATTTATAAGCAACTGTTTAATGGTATAACTTTTCAAGTCATTGATTAAATTTTCTCTTACATTATTTAAAGCCGAATGTATAGAACAAACTTTAATTACCTTACAAAAATCATTATCAGTTAAACATTCATTAATTTCAATTCCACCCTCAACTGCAGCAATAATATCATAAAGAGTTATCTCTTCCGGGGCTTTTTTCAGTTTAAACCCACCTCTTTTACCTCTTTCAGAATCAATTATCTCAGCCTTAACCAGAAATTGTAAAAGTTTCCCTAAAAAACTTTCTGGCACGCTGCAAGCATCGGCTAAATCACCTCTCATATAATATCTGTCAGTCTGTTGACTTGCTAAATATAAAACCACTCTTATAGCATAGTCTGAAGCTCTTGTGATTTTCATAAAATACCTCTTAATATATGATTATACTAATATAAAGAGATTATGATCACATGTCAATAATATTTTAGGACAATTTTAATCCTTTATTATAAAATTAGTTATAAAAATAGAATTGAAAAATTATCAATTCAATGTTATATTTTTAAAAACGGAGGTGTATATGGACTGTATATTTTGTAAAATTATAAATGGGGATATACCAGCGTCAAAAGTTTACGAAGATGAAGATTTTATAGCAATTTTGGATATCAGACCAGTAAATTTAGGTCATACCCTACTTATTCCAAAACAACACAATAGAAATATATTAGACACGCCTGATGATTTAGGAGCTAAAATCTACCCATTATTAAAAAAATTATCCATAGCTATAATGAAAGGTTTAAGTGCTGACGGTATAAATATAATTCAGAATAATGAAGAGTATGGTGGTCAAGAGGTATTTCATTCACATCTTCATATCATACCAAGGTTTAAAGAAGACGGATTGCGTTTTACACCAAGAAATTTAACATACGATTCAGATGATATTAAAAATGATATAATAAATAAAATAAGATCTGCACTATAATGGAGAATATAATGAAAAATATAATAATCACGATATTTATTGGTATTGCTTTATTTCTTGGCTATAAGTTTTACGGCGATGACATCTCTAAAAAAATCGGAAATATTGTAAATAAAAAGGAAGAGATAAAGCTTGATAATATAACAAAGGAAAAAAGCACACCAATTATTACACCATCTGAACAGATCTTAAGTGTACAAGAGTCCTTTGAAAAAGTTGCTGAAGTTGCTCTACCATCTGTTGTAAATATATATACTGAACAGAGGGTAAAAGTAAATCCAAGATTCGACTTCCCGTTTGGAGACAACCCTTTTTTTAGAGAATTTTTTAACGATTTTTTTAATACACCAAGACAACGGGAATATAAAAGCACCAGTCTCGGCTCCGGTTTTATAATAACCGAATCTGGCTATATAATAACAAATGACCATGTTATAAGAAATGCAGACTCAATAAGTGTAAAATTATCTGATAAAAAAAGTTATAAAGCAAAAGTAGTGGGGTCAGACCCCAAAACAGATATCGCTGTAATCAAGATTGAAGCAGAATCTCTTAAGCCGTTAAAATTAGGTGATAGCAACCAATTAAAAATCGGTCAATGGGCAATTGCTGTTGGTAACCCATTTGGTCTCAATGGGACTTTGACCGTAGGTGTAATAAGTGCCACAGGACGAAGTGGCCTGGGTATAGAAACATATGAAGATTTTATTCAAACAGATGCCTCTATAAACCCAGGTAACTCCGGTGGACCTTTACTAAATATATATGGAGAAGTAATTGGAATAAATACTGCCATCATTGCTTCTGGCCAAGGTATAGGTTTTGCAATACCTATAAATATGGCAAAATCTATAATAGAGCAGATTATAAATAAAGGGACTGTGGAACGTAGCTGGATAGGTGTTGGTATTCAAGACCTTACCCCAGAACTGGCAAAATCTATGGGTGTAAAGATCGAACATGGAGTTGTTATTAATAAAGTTTATAATAACTCCCCAGCTGAAAAGGCTAGATTAAAAGAGGGTGATATAATAATATCATGTAATAACACAAAAGTAAACACAGCCACGGATCTACAAAAAATCGTAATAAATAGTAAAATAGGCTCTAAAATAGAGTGTAATATAATTAGAGACAATAAAGATTTAAAAGTTACCGTAATTACAGAAAAAATGCCAGATGAAGGCAAACTTAGTAAAGAATCTCTATCAGAAATCTACGAAGATAGATTAGGTGTAACAGTAAGGAATCTTAATGAAGAGGATATACAAAATTTTAACCATAAATCTGGCGTTGTAATAACAAAAGTAGATCCAGATTCAATTGGTGAACTGATAGGTTTATCCGAAGGTGATTTAATAATATCTTTAAATAAAAAACCTATAAAAAATATTATCGAATTTAAGAATATATTATCCAAACTTCCCAAATATTCCATAATAAACCTGATGGTTGAAAGGGACGGTGATACTTTCTTTGTAGCTGCAAGATTAAAATAAAATAGATCGGGGTGTATAGCACCCCGATCTTTCAGATATCTACCTAACAATAGATGAACTATATTTACCTAAACTATATATTATAACCTCATCTTTAATTTCTAACTTCAAGATGAATGGTGAGTTTCTACCTGGAAAATTAAACCTTAAATCCCCCAGTGTAACATACTTTACACCATTTAAACTTAAAGTTTCCTGATAAATATATGTAGAAAACCATTTATAAATCTTTAAATTTTCATCTTTTTCCAATATACCCAAGATTTCCTGACTCGGCTTTTTATATGTTTTGATATCTTTGCCTATAAAAGATAATTTCATGTTATAATACTCACCTTTATCCTCCACAATCCTCCATAGAAAAGGTGACAAGGGAGCTGTTAAAATAGTAATCTTTTTATCCCCTTTAATATTCAGGTATGATTCATATATGTTTTTCACTGATAGGTTAATAATAGGGTATATAAATATAAATAAAAAACCGATTAAAACTAAACTACTTCTTTTTTTGGTCATAAAATAAAATATAATATGCAATATAAGATAGATAGGATCAATTATAAACATTGCATTTAAAGCTACCCTTTCTCGACTAAATGGTAAAAATATCTGTGTTCCATAATTGGTCATGACATCGAGAAATATATGTATCAAGATAAGGATATAAAAATTAAGTAATAATCTTTTATCATGGTATTTTATCAATTTGGCAATAACAACCAACATTACAGTAAGTAAAAAACCACCTACAAAAGAATGGGTAAATCCTCTGTGATGAAGTAAATAGGTAAATGGTGTACCAAATATACCTACAAAATTGTCTATATCTGGACTCATACTAACAAGTCCAAATATGATAGTTGTTTTTAGATCACGTTTATCTGTGAGATAATTTTTTGCCAAAATACCTGAACAGTAATGTGTGATGGGATCCATATAAAAAATGGGGAGAAAAATCTCCCCTTACCTCACTATTATTTTATAAATCCTATGGTTCTTATCCCTCTTTTAGCATATAATCTAAACACCACATATTTACCATTTTCAATACCATTGTAAATACTATAGAAACTATCTTCGTTTTCAATTTTTCTATTGTTCACAAACAGTATAATATCACCTTTCCTCAAACCAGCTTTTGCTGCATTTGTAGAGATATTAATATCTATAACCTTCACACCAAAATCTATACCTAAATTCTTTTTCTCATCTTCAGTCAGAGGTGAAACTACTAGCATCTGTTCGGTTTTATCTATACTAGACAGATCCTTTCTTTCACCAAGAGTAACTTTAAACGTTATTTTTTCTACCTTATTATCCAAACCCACTCTGACAATTTCAATACTTACCACCTTACCAGGTAGTTGATTCCCGATGTAATTAATGACATCTTTTGGTGTTTTCATAGGATGACCATCAATGGAAACTATGATATCCCCCTCTTTTATACCTGCAAGATCCGCAGGTTCACCACTGATTATTCCATTAATAACAACCCCATGCTGAATATTAAGATTAAGGGCATTTATCATTTCAGTTTTTAATTCTTCAAGATTTTTTATTCCAAGAAAACCTCTTTTTACGACACCTTTCTTTAATTGTGGGAGAAGATTTTTCAATGTATTAACAGGAACAGCAAAACCAAGACCCTGTCCGGCAGCCAATATTGCTGTGTTAATCCCAACAACCTCACCTCTAAGATTAACAAGAGGACCACCAGAATTACCAGGATTTATAGATGCATCTGTTTGTAAAAAATTATCATATGGACCTTCTCCGAGATCTCTACCTTTAGCACTTATTATTCCTATTGTATATGAAGATTCAAGGCCATATGGGTTACCTATCGCCAATACCCACTCACCAACCTCAAGGATATCAGAATCACCTAATTTTAGAGTTTTTAATTTTACATTCCCCACATCAATTTTTAAAAGTGCTAAATCTGTCAATGGATCCCTACCGATTTTTTTGGCAGGATATTCTTTACCGTTATATAATTTTACCAACATCTCATCAGCTTTTTCTACAACATGGTTATTGGTTATGATATAACCATCCTCTGAAATGATAAAACCTGAACCCAACGATCTTGACTTAAATTCTTGGTATTGATCAGGTGTTTCAAAAGGAGAAAAGAAATCACCAAACGGATTTATACCAAAAGGGAAATTAAAATTTGGCACTTTTCTCTTAACTGTTTGTGTTGTACTTATATAGACAACACTTTCTTTTGTAATTTTCACCACATCGGTGAGATTTGGTAACGACTGGGCAAAAACAGAAGTAGCAAAAAACAGAAAAACAGAGATTAAAATTTTGTTTTTAAAAAAAGCATTTGTTCTCATATAACCTCCACAATATATTACATTATTATCTTTTTTTATCTTTAGCTAAAATATATGATACAAATTGTTCCATCTCTTCAAAAGGTATTGAGCCTATCACTGTATACCTTATATTTTCGATATCTTTAGATAAAAGATAGTTTCCATAAATCACTGTTTTCATTTCAGGATGAAATTTATCTACCCTCTTTACAAAAAGGGAGAACTTATTTAACCCATCACTAAAAATGTAATGAATAGATCCATCTTCCAGCTTTTTTACAAGTTTACCAACAAAACCTTTATAAATAAGAGGTTCTTTTTCAATATTTATATCCTTAACCTCTTTCTGAACAGGTTGAATATCTGGAAAAGTTTC